>JBIPMR010000587.1:0-3453 GCA_044369025.1 Luteolibacter sp. | reverse complement strand
CATCCGCGTCCGCTTCCCGGAACTTCTTTTCCCCCGCCTCCGGTCCGGTCACCGGCACTTTCAACGCCCTTCATCCCAAAAGCAATTCCTTAGCAGTCAGTGGCGTGCGCGAACTTACTGGGATCAGCGATCTTTAGCCCGGATAAATCACAGAGGGGCAGCCCATCTCGCTAACCATTTGGCCGCCAGAGCTGTCGGCTTCCCTCACCAGATCACAGTGGATATGCCTCGGTCAGCCGCCAGCTCTGGCAACCAAAGCGTTACGCAATCTGTGTCACCCCTCTGTCATTTGTCCGGGTTAGTCGCCGCTTCCAAATCGCTCCCACCTCCAAAAAATACGTCACCGTCCTCTTCCATCCCGCCTCCAAACTCTGGGTCCTCGAGCAACCTCCCTCCTCCATCTGGCCCACGAGCCTCGGACACTTTTCCCTCTGACCACTCAGTCCACTTTTGAACCGTCGCCGAAAAAACTGCTTGTTTCGACTGCCCGCGCGGGCTATTGAAGACTGGGCTGCCTATTCGATGACCTTTCTCCCCATCCACAAAGCCACCAGGCCAGGTTCCCGCGTGAATTTTCCGTCACTGCCTGGCAAGTGCGCCATGCGGCGCGGCGGTCTGGTCCTGCTCTCCGGGCTCTCGCTGCTCCTCGCCCTCCCCGCCCGCGCGCTGGAGACGGTGATGCAGGATGACTTTGCGCTGGCCAGCGGTGTGCCTGTGGACCCGGCAAAGTGGACGGTGAGCACGCCGGATGTTTTCAAGGTAAACGCCGGGGCATCGTGGAGCTTCTTTCAGGGAATTCTTTCAGCGAATGCCTCTTCGGCAAATGCTGAGGTCGCGGGATTTTCCGGCAAAGATGTCGTGGTCGAGTTCGATCTCAACCGGTTCACGCAGGCCAGCGATTTTTTTGATCTGGTGCTCCGGCAGAACGCGGGGGGAAATACGCGGGTTCGTTTCGCCGCGAATCCCGACAACGACAAGATCACGGTGGCGATTATGCAGCCGGATTCGGGCTCGGTTTCCACCAGCCTGGGCGAGACGTCGTTCAACCTCGGCCAATACGGTTGGGCGTCGTTCCGGGTGCGAATCAACGATTCGCGGGTTCAGGTTTTCGCCAAGGAAACGTGGAACCCTGAGTTCAGCCTGCTCGGCGAGTATGTGCCGGATGGGACAAACTTTATCAATGCCGGCGCAGGCACGGTGCGGATTGCGATGCCGCAAAGCTCCGCCACCAACATCGTCAACCTCGATGGCTTCAAAATCCGCCAGGCGGACTCCGGCAAAAAGGTCTTTGCCGATTTCCACGGCTACCGATACACCCGCGAGCACGACGGTCAGCTCGGGAACTGGAAACAGGCACTTCAAAGCCCGCAGACTCCGAACCACATTGCCAACTACAACGCCGATCTCATGGATGCGAATGGCGTGCATGAGCTTGCCTCCCCCGGCAATCCTCCCATCGGCATGCAGTCTTACAACGACCCGGATTACGCCGAGTATCATGTGCTGACGGCAAAGATGGCGGGCATTGACGGGTTCCTGCACGAATACGGGTGCTCCGCCGGGTTGACCGATGCGGATGTGCAACTCCTCCAGGCGACGGCGCAGACCTATGGCATGGAGATCGGCATCAACTGGCTCGATGGCTTCTACTATTCGTTCATCGAAAGTAATGCGGAGTATCTGGCCTGGTGCACCGCCAACAGCAAAATTCCTGCCCTGAATGCAACCAAGCTGGAATACATCCCGCAGGTCTTTCAGAATTTGATCAATTGGGTCTATGACAAGCCGAATGCTGCGACCCTTGGCGGCAAGCCGCTGATGCCGATCTTTCACGGCAGCCCGCTCACCGCCACCGAGTTCGCTACCCTCAAAACCAAGACTTACAACTACGGTGGACAGACCGGCGTGACCGTTCCGTTTCTCATGCCGCGGTGGGCGCCGATGGGGCTGGCCGGAAGCGACCCGAACGTGCAGAGATTCTGGAGCGACCCGTCGGGCTGGGAAACCCACTCGGACGGATCCTATGGATGGAAGCCGGCCACCGAACGCCCGATCACCTCGGCGATTTACAAGGCGCAGGGCGATGAGCGCGACTCGAAGGAATACGCGCGGGCCCATGTGGCGGGCATGCTGAAGGCGACGAACGACCGGGTGAACATGGCGGGCGTGATGCCCGGGTTTGACAATCAATTCAACGCCGCCTGGGGGCAGTATGCGGTCGAGCTTCTCGACCGCAAAAACGGTCTCACCTACACCGAGGTCTGGGAGCAATACCTGCGCGACCGCGACGTGATTGACGCGGTGCTCATCGCGACATGGAGCGATCACACCGAAGGGACAGGCATCGAGCCAATGGGCGACTACGGCGACCGCGAACTCCGCGCCACCGCCAAGTATTCCGCGCAGTTCAAAGGCCTCGCCGACCAAAGCGACACGCTCGATTTCAGCCTGCCCGCCGAGCTTTTCAAACTGCGCAAGCTGGTTGAATTCCTCGAAGCGGCAGGGTTTTCGGCTCCTGCTCTGGCCACCGAATCGGCTAAGCTGGATACGGCCGGCCACGAGATCGCGAACGCATCCTACGCCGCCGCGTCCGTCCGCCTTGCCTCCGTGCGGGATCAGCTCACCGCATGGAAAACCAACGGGATCGTCTCGACCACCTACACCCATTCTTTCTTCACGGGTTCTTCGGTCGTCGTCTCGAACGGGGTCAACCAGAACATCGACATCCCCACAGCCACGGCCGATCTTGTGCGAAGCCGCCACTTCGATGGCGTGATCACCTTCGACTATCTCGACAATAGCACGTTCGCTGCCAATAAATCCCTCTACCTTTTGTCCAATCCCGCACCGGCCTCCACCGGCAAGCCGGGCGAGTCCCGGCAGCGGCAGATGGAAATGCGGCATGGAAATGGCGACGGCCAATGGAAGACGGCCCGCGTTCAGTTGAACAAAAAAAACCTACCCCTCACCGGCGGCGCGGTGGACCTTTATTTCAGTGCCCTCGGCGGAGCAACCAATGGCGGCACGATCCGCAATGTCAGCGTAAGCCTCACCTCCTATGCCGCGATCCCCGGCACATGGGATGCGGGGGCCGCCACCACCAACCTCCTGACCCCGGCCAACTGGTCGGGCGATGCCGTCCCGTCCAGCACGAGTGCCGCGGCAGCAGGCAGGCAGGACGCCCGGTGGGATGGCTCGGTGGACGGTCCGCTCAATCTCACCTTTGGCGGGGCGTTCGGCGGCAGTTTGGGCGTCGGGTTGGTCATGACATCCAACCAGACCAATTCTCTCACGCTCACCAATACGAATACATCCACGCAGAACCTGCGTCTCATTAACAGCACAAGCGGCACTGTCGGCGGAATCCAAATCGCCAGCGGTGCGGGGGCGCTCACGATCGGCGCGGCAGGCACAGCCAACCCGATCCAGTTGGTCCTGGGTCAGGGAACGTCG
>JBIPMR010000017.1:0-15829 GCA_044369025.1 Luteolibacter sp. | reverse complement strand
TCGGCACTGAACTACTACTTCGCCAACAACTCCGCCAACACCGCCACGATCGAGGAAAACGTGACGATTCTCAAGGGTGGCAGCCACGCGGCCGCTCTCATCTTCAGCGCGGGCAACTGGAACGTGAAGGGTGTCGTCAGCGATCTCGGGGCAGGAACCTTTAACGTAAACGCTGGCTCCGCGACGCTGTCCGCCAATAACACGTTCAGTGCTGCGGTCAACGTCAACGGCGGCACGCTCTCTTTCAGCGCGTCCAACAACCTTGGCACCGGCACGAGCGCCGTCCGCCTTGGTCAGACCACCACCAATGGCGTGCTGGAGTTCATCGGGTCGGGCAACACAACGATCAGCCGCCTGATGCGCGTTGGCAATGGAGCAGATGGAACCGACATCGGAAGCGGCACCATCGCCAACAACGGCACGGGTGTGCTCACGTTCAGCAATGCGACTTTCAACCAAGTTGGCACCACGGATGTCGGGGTGAATCGCTCGCTGACTCTCAGCGGCACCAATGCTGGCAACAACACGATTTCGGGAATCATCGCCAACAATAACCCCGGGCTGGTCTCCGTGATCAAAAGCGGTGTCGGAAAATGGATCCTCGCCGGCGCGAACACCTACAGCGGAGACACAACGGCCAATGCGGGTATCCTGCAACTCAACCAGGCGCGGTTGGCGGATTCCGCCGATGTCCACCTCGCCTCCAGCGCCATCCTCACGCTTAATTTTTCTGGCCCGGACACGATCCGCAGCCTCTACATCGACGGTTCCAAGCAAGCGGCAGGCACATGGGGCGCCGCCGGCTCCGGTGCACAACATCAAACCGCCCTCCTCACGGGAACCGGCCACCTGCAAGTCAGCAACGGTGCCACATTTTCCGACTGGGCGGCGGACGAAGGTATTGCCGGCCAGCCTGCCGACGGGGACTTCGACCGCGATGGCATCGAGAACCTCCTCGAATACGCGCTCGGTCTGGGCCCGACAATCCCCTCCGCACCGCCGGGCACGTTCGATGGCCGCACAATCAGTTTCCCCAAAGGCCCCGCCGCCTCGGCCAACGGCGATGTCACCTACAAGATCCAGACCTCCACCACCCTCGCCGCAGGGAGCTGGACGACGGTGACACCCACCGTCGACTCGCCCTCGCTCATCTCCTACTCCTTCCCCACCGGCCAGCCAAAGATTTTTGCACGCCTGCTCGTCGCAAAAATCAACTAGGCCCACCATGCCCGAATCCTCCGCTGACCCCCGCCCTGCTGCGCAGGTGGAATCTCCCGCCCGGCTTCCGATGAAAGAAAAGATCGGCTGGGGGATCGGAGGATTCCTGGAGAACATGGTGAGCAACAGCCTCGGGGTGATGGCACTGCCGATCTTCAACATCGCGCTCGGGATCAACCCCGTGCTGCTCGGCTGGGCGATGAGCATGCCAAGATTGTTGGATGCCCTGCTGGATCCGTGGCTCGGCTCGCTTTCCGACAACAACCCCTTTTTCCCCCGCCTCCGGTCCGGTCACCGGCACTTTCAACGCCCTTCATCCCAAAAGCAATTCCTTAGCAGTCGTCGCAAAGGGTGTGGCCGGTCTGGACGTTCTTGAGTCCGACGATGGCGACGATGTCACCCGCTTGGGCGGTGTCCACTTCGTTGCGGTCGTCGGCGTGCATTTCGACCATGCGGCTGATGCGCTCGGTCTTGCCGGTGAAGGAGTTAAGCACGGTGTCGCCCTTCTTGATGGTGCCCGAGTAGATCCGGGTGAAGGTGAGTGCGCCGAACTTGTCGTCCATGATCTTGAACGCCAGGCCGCGGAAGGGAGCCTTGGGGTCAATGACGGCGAACTTGCCGGTGGGGGTGCCTTCGGCGTCCACTTCGGGGAGGGGTTTGACGTCGGTCGGGCTTGGAAGGTAATCGACGACGGCGTCGAGCACGAGCTGGAGGCCCTTGTTTTTGAAGGAGGAACCGCAGTAGGTCGGGAAGAACGCGAGGTCGATGGTGCCCTTGCGGATGCACTTCTTGACGTCCTCGATCGAAGGCTCGGTGCCTTCGAGGTAGGCTTCCATGACGGCGTCGTCTTGTTCGACGGCGGTCTCGATGAGTTGGGCGCGGTATTCCTTCGCCTTCTCCAGCATGTCGGCGGGGACTTCCTCGATCTTGAAATTTTCCGGCTGTCCGGATTCGTCCCAGATGTGGGCCTTCATGGAGAGCAGATCGACCACGCCGACGAAGTCGGATTCGGTGCCGATCGGCAGGACCATCACGAGCGGGTGGGCGCCGAGGATCTTTTTGACCTGGGCGACGACGCGGTAGAAATCCGCGCCGATGCGGTCGAGCTTGTTGACGTAGATGACGCGGGCGACTTCCGAATCGTTGGCGTAGCGCCAGTTGGTTTCCGATTGCGGCTCAACCCCGCCGGAGCCGCAGAACACCCCGACGCCGCCGTCGAGAACCTTGAGCGAGCGGTCAACCCCTTTTTCCCCCGCCTCCGGTCCGGTCACCGGCACTTTCAACGCCCTTCATCCCAAAAGCAATTCCTTAGCAGTTCTCATTTGCCGCAGTTCAGGCCAAAGGATCGCGAAACTGCCGCATCGTGTTCTTAAATGCTCCTGCCGACGCACCCAAGAAGCTCCAGCTTTTCGATGGCAAGCAGAGTCAGGAGGTTGAGCTTCCCCGCATCAACTTCTCCCCGGTTTATCAAATTCTCCCAGGCTCAATCCTGCTCAAGATGCTTTCGGTTGCCGAGACCGATCCAGAGAAGGTAAGCCCGGATGCTCCAAGTGTTTCGGTTCCCGAAGCCGTAACCGATTTTTACCTGCTGGTCAGCGCTGATCCTACCAATTTGGTCGCCCCGGTGAAACTGGAAATCATCGACGCGACCGGGTTCACCCAAGGTCAAATGCTATGGCATAACCTCACCTCGAACCGCCTCGATGGTCAAATCGGCACTGAAAAGCTCGCGCTGGACGGGAATTCACAAATCATCCTCAATCCGCCAGCCACCGCAAACGAGGACTACAACGTCAATATCTCATTCTTCAAGCCCGCCAGTGATGCCCCTCAGCCCCTTTGTGAGACAAAATGGCGCCACGACCCACAAGTCCGGAATGTGTTTTTCGTGGTAAGCAAGGAAGGTGAGCGCACCCCCCGCGTGATGGGGCTTCGCGACCAACGTGAGCCTGTCAAGAAGGCCGGGAAGCGATAGCCCCAGGTCATTAGGTGCTGAGATTGTGACCGTTTAATCAGTCCGGCCGTTCAGCAAGTTGGAATTCTCTATGAAATAGACTCTGGATCACAGCTTTCGACGCATCCCATTGGACGTATTGCAAGTGTTTGATTTTGGAGCAATCCTAATCGGAAATCCGTCAAGAAACCCATGATCCAGAAACCCATGATCCATACCGCTTTTAAAATCGCAGTCGTAGGACTATTCGTATCCATTCAGACGTCGTTGCTTGCGCAGAGTCTCGTTTTGGACGGCATCGGTGTCGGGGCATCGGTGACGGTAACGGGGGGGGGAGGGCCGCCTTCGTCATCAGTCGAGTTAGTCCGCAACGGCCTCTCCGCAGGCTCCGTCTCCACCACCGCTTTCGGCCAGTTTTCCTTCCCGAACGTCACCGCCGCCCTCAACGACTCATTCGAGGTTGCTGCTGGCCAGGTGTGGAACTTCAGCACCAATGGCAATGCCGAGGGCTGGGTCGGAAACCCCGGTGACACCACGCTGGTGAGCGGCGGCACGCTGAAATTCACCGAAACCGCCAATGGAAATGACATGGGATTCACCATCTTCGGTGACAACCTGATCAAAACGAAAGCTCGCTCACTGGAAGTCCGCATGCGCTTCCAAGGCAGCGGCACGCACACCTCCAGCTTCATCCTGCGCACCGCCGGCCCCAACGGCGTCCAGAATGGCGGCGGAGTGGATGACACGGCTTCAACCATAGCGAACGTCGTCACTCTTCAAAACAGCGCCAATTTCCAGACTTTCGTCTTCGATGTGGGGACGGACCACGCAGGAGCCGCCACCAACTGGCAGGACTCCTATCTCCCCATCTCGATTTCCCTCTATGTCCCCGGCACCAACATCGGCGACGTGTTGGAAATCGATTCCATCCGCCTCACCGAGTCGATGAAGTGGGAGTTCAACAACAGTGCCGACCTCGCGGAGTGGGTGCCCAATAGCAACACCACCCTCAGCAATGCCGGCAGCGGGTTGCTAAAGATGCAGGCAGTCGGTGCCAACACCGTTGCGATGTCCCGCCCGTTTCGCAACATCGGTTCGGCCTATTTTAATCAACTGGAAACCCGTCTTCGCCAGATCACCACCAATCAACCCAATCTCTTTCAATGGAACTATGTCAGCAATGCACCCTCTTACGTGAATGGTGGATTCCAAGTCGCTACACCCGCTGACGGGAACTTCCAGACCATTCAGTTGAATCTTTCCGCCGCTCCACTGTATGGAAGCGCTTGGGGTGCCGGTGGAGGAGCGACGATGAATGTTCCCGCGGACGCATTTTATACCATGTTCGCCACCGCCGCCGGGCAATACACCGAAGTCGATTATATCCGCCTGCATCCCGCCGTGCGCTATGGCCCCAGCGCGCCGGAGATCGCGAGCGGCACGCCGGTCGCACCGTCGTATTATGTCAGCTTCAGCGGCGGTAACGACATCAACAACGGCCGCAGCCCGGCCACACCGTGGAAAACCTTCGCCAATCTCAACAGCCTCACGCTCGGTGCCGGCACCACCGTTTCCCTCAAACGCGGCGACACCTGGACCAATACCAAGCTCTCGCTCACCGGCAAGGGCGTCTCCGGAAACCCGATCACCCTCACCGCCTACGGCAGCGGCAACCGCCCGCGCATCACCGGCATCAACCTTACCACCGAGCCCTGCATCGTCTGGAACAATCCGTCTTATGTGAACATCGACTCGATGGACTGCCGCGACGCGAAAGTGGGCCTCTACCTGCGTTTCGCCGGCGGCAATGTGGATGGCACCGGAGCCATGTTCAATAATCAAAGCGTTCACATCACCCACTGCCATTTCAAAAACATGGATGAGCTTTGGAGTGATGGTAGTGGAAACATCACCGTGGTATCTCCATTCGAGCTCTCATGGGGAGCCGGCATCTGGGTCGGTGGCACCATCCCGGCACCGCCCGGCGGCCCATGGCCCTCGGAATCCACCCCGATCCTCGGCAACTTCTCGGTCAAACAATGCGGCTTCGAGCAGGTCAGCACCGGCGTGGGCATGAATTTTTATTTCCCGGGCATCTACAGGAGCCGCTTCACCAACTTCGTCTTTGAGGATTCCTGGGTGACCGGCTGCGAAAACGGTTCGATGGCCTTGTTTTACGTTGATGGCGGCCACGCCCGCCGTGTGGACACCTGGCTCGGCGGCACCGGCTTCTATGCCACCGGCACCACCGCAGGCTTCATCCAGCACATGCAGAACTACACCATCGATGACTGCCAGTTCGCCTTCAATAAACAGAACGGGGGCAACGACGGCACCGGCTTCGATTATGAAGGCAACACCGCAAATGTTGCGTTCACGAACAACGTGATCCACGACAATGACGGTTCGGGCATGCTGCTCATCGACTCCGCCGGAGGGAACACCGGGTTTACCATGAGTAGCAACACGATCTGGAACAACTGCCGCAAGCCCAAGGATAGCGGCCAGAATAACGAAATGCGTGGCAGTGCCAACAACTCCGGCATCTACTCAAACAACGGTATCTACCGTGGTGCCGCCAATGCCTTCGGTGTTCCCGCCATTTACAACAATGCAAGCCGCTGGGCCGCCTTTCCCGACTTGGGCACCGCCAACCGCACCAGTAATCCGTTTTCCTCGGTCAGCGCCCGTCCAACAACATGGGGTTTCACCTCCTCCGTGGAAGGATGGGGCAGCGCGAATCAATGGACAGGTTACACCGCTTCGGGTGGCTCGCTCGTGGGCAGTTCCTCGGGCACCGACGCATATGTGGAAAGCGCCGCCACCTGGGTGAACACACGGGAACGCCGCTGGGCATACGTCCGCATGAGCCAGACCGCCGGCACCACCGCACAGATCTTTTTCCAAACAGAAACCTTCCCCACCTTCACAGTGGACAAGTCGGTTGCCTTCCCGATCATCGCCGATGGCGTCATGCGTGACTACTGCGTGCCACTCGGTGCGTCAGCCAACTACAAGGGCGTCGTCACCAAGTGGCGTCTCGATCCCACTGATGCCGCTGGTTCCGTGATGGCGATCGATCAATTTGAATCGATGATCCAGCCTTACCTGATGACGGTCACGCCGGTGGCTTCCAATATCATTGACGTGAAGTTCAACCAGGCGATGCATCCTGATGGCGGCGTGTTCAATCCGGCCTACTACAGCCTGTCCGGGCTCGGCAAGGGCACCGCGTCCGCCAATCCGTCCACGGTCACCCTCATCCCCACCGGTGACGAACCGATCTATCGCCTCACCTGGAACAGCGGCCACACCAACGGCCTTCAGGCATTCATCAGCGCCTCCCCCGCCATCCTCGATGCCCGTGGCAACGGCGTCTGGGTCTCCAGCTTCGCCCTTGATACGCTGCCGCAGCCGATCATCGATTCCGACAGCGACGGCATGCCCGATGCCTGGGAGACTAACGCCGGTCTCAATCCGAACTCGAATCTCGATGCCGTTCTCGACAAGGACGGCGACGGTCAGTCGAACCTCGACGAATATCTCTCGGACACCGCCCCGACCGACTCCTCATCCCGCTTCCAGGTCAAGCGCCTCGAAGACGCCGGCAACCCGACACTCCTTCGCATCGTCTGGTCCTCGCGGCCGGGCATGATCTACCATGTGGAAACCTCGGATTCACTGCTTCCCGGATCATGGCTTCCGCTGAATGGCAGCCCGATCATCGGCTACACCGCGGAAACTTCTTACGACGCACCGGTTACCGGTGACCGCCGCTTCTATCGGGTTCAGGCGTTCCGACCGAACCCACTGATTGTTGTTCCATGAAATCCATCATAACCCCGCCGCTTCTGTTGCTGTGCGGGCTCATGACCATGGCCGCGGCGGCTCCGCCCGCGGTCAGCATCGAGCCCCATCCGCACAACCCGCCCGACCAGAACCAATACCTCGCCTTCATGGCCAAGGCTCCGTGGCTCGACGGATACATCCGCGTCCGCTTCCCGGAAAACATCAACAGCAAGCTCGGCCTGCATTTCCTCGACAACCTGCAGCCCGAGCTTCCCCGTGTGTCGAAAGTTGCGCTGCCGGAGTGGCAAACCGATCCTGGGACCGGCGCGCTGTTCTATCAGGTCCAAACCGCCGAAGGTATCGGATTCGCCGGCCGCGTGCGGGTGGAGGGCGAGGTGATCCATATGGAATACACCGTCACCAACGGCACCAAGGAAGTGCAGGACCTCACCAGCCAGGTGTGTTTCGACATGGCCCCGGCCAAGGGTCTCAACGAACGCATCACGCTCGATCACACGTTCACCTGGATCGGCGGCGAATACCGCAGCCTCGCCACCACCACCAGCCCGAAGCGCGAGGCCAAGTTGGCCAAAAACGGATTCAACTGGCTACTCATGCTCTACAACGAACAAGCGGACGACCCGATGCGAAAAATCGAGGACGAATGTTTCTGGTGGATCGTCGATCAAAAGCCCGATCTGCCGCTTATGGTCCGGGAAACCGCCGACCGCAAACACCTTGTGGCAATCACTTGGGAAAGGTCCGCCGTTAGGCGGCTGATGACCAATACCAACATCCCCTGCCTGCACGCGGATCCACTGGAATGCAAAGATCTGCCTCCCGGTGAAAGCCGGAGCTGGCGCGGCCGCATTTTCATGATGGAAAATAGTCCGTCGAAACTGCTAGATGCATTCAAGAAGCCCCAGTAGGCTGCTGCTGCTGCTGCTGCGGCGGGTTGCAACCGCCATGCCCATTTGAAAATCCACTTTTACCGTACATCATCATCTTCCCTTTACCAATGACTTCCGCCAGGAAGTTACGAATTCGAAACACCATGAAAGCAACCACGCCCCTGATCGCCTGTCTCTTCGCCCTGTCACTGCCGGGATATGGCGAGGCGTTCGATCCGGGACGTCTGGAAAAGGAAGTTCTCGCCACCAAGCTGAATGATCCGCTGCAATGCGTGCCCCTGGAAAACGGCGACGTGCTCATCATCGAGTTCGCCGGCGCGCTGAAACGTTTCAACGCCGCAAACCGCACCGTGGTGACGCTCGGCACGGTTCCTGTCACTCAACATTACGAAGTTGGCATGATGGGCCTCGCCGTGGGTCCGCCGGACGGCCCGTCGCGGCCGGTCTATCTGTTCTACTGCCCCAAGGCGGACGCGAATCATGTGCAGCGGCTCGCCGAATACCGGATGAATGAAAAAGGTGCCATCGATCTCACATCGGGCAAAACCCTGCTGGACATCCCCATCGATCTGATGGGCGCGATCCACATGGGCGGCGGGCTGTGGTTCGATCAAGGGAGCGGCGATTTGCTCATCGGCACCGGCGACAACTCGCCGCCGATCCCCGAGCTGCCGGTGGATCTATCAGCGGATGGGCTTTATCGCGATTCGTTCCGCTCCAGTGCCAACAGCCGCGACCTGCGCGGAAAAATCCTGCGCATCCACCCGGACGGGAAGGGCGGCTACACCATTCCTGCGGGCAATCTGTTTCCGGACGGCAAGCACGGCCGCCCGGAAATCTATGCGATGGGCGTGCGCAACGGCTTCCGCATGACTTTCGATCCCGTCTCCAAGCGCGTGATCTGGGGCGACGTGGGACCGAATATCGCGCCTGAAATCCAGGTGGGTCCTCATGGCTATGACGAGGTTAACATCACCGGACGTCCCGGCAATTTCGGCTGGCCGATGTTCACCGGGCCTAACGAATCCTACCGCCACTTCGATTTCGCCACCCGCAAGGCGGGAGAACCGTTTGACGCGCTCAGGCCGGTCAATGAATCCCCGCGCAACACCGGCATCCGCGAGCTACCGCCCGCCGTGCCCGCCGCACTTTACTACCCGAGCGGGCCATCGGAAAAATTCCCAGTGCTCGGCAGCGGCGGTCGCTCCGCGATGGCGGGCCCGGTGTTCCATTTCCGCGATGGAAGCTCCACCGGACTCACGGGTCATTTCGAGGGCGCGCTCTTCATCCACGACTGGATGCGCAATTGGATTCAGACCGTCCGCCTCGACGCCAGCGGCGCGGTGACCGCCGTCGAGCCGTTCGCCGCCCACCTGACTTTCCGCAAGCCCATTGATCTCAAATTCGGCCCCGGACAGGAGTTATATGTCATCGAATACGGCGACAAGTGGGGTGGCAACACCGACGGCATGCTGACACGCGTGGTTTACCGCCGCGGCAACCGGCCGCCGCGCGCCGTCGCGGAGATTTCCACCAAAGCCGGCAAAGAGCCGCTCGAAGTGAAGGTCGATGCCAGCCGATCCACAGACCCGGATGGCGATGAACTCCGTTATGAATGGAGCTTCGGCACGCCGGTCCAGGCCACTGTGAACACCGCGCTGGCCAGCCATGTTTTCACCACACGCGGCGTGCATCCAATCCGCCTGACCATCACTGACGCCCAAGGAGCAAGTGACACGTTCGACTCCACGGTCACGGTCGGCAACTCGCCGCCACAGGTGACGATCCACCAGCCAGCAAAGGGCGGGTTTTTCGACTGGGCCAAACCGATCCCATGGCAGGTCTCGGCGAGTGATCCCGAAGATGGCGCGGTGAATCCATCCCGCGTCCATACCACGGCGGAATACCGACTCCGCCGCAGCGGCGGCGCGGCCGGGCAGGACAACGATCCCGGTTTCGCCCTGATGAAAAGCACCACCTGCTTCGCCTGCCATCAGACCGAGGCCGCGTCCGTAGGCCCCTCCTATCAGGATGTCTCGCGCCGTTATGCCAATGATCCCGAGGCCCGCGAGCGGCTGGCAGCCAAAATCATCAGCGGCAGCACCGGCGTCTGGGGACAGGCGCTGATGCCACCCCACCCGCAGCATGACGCGGCACAAGCCCGCAGCATGACGGATTGGATTCTAGGACTTGCCAGAAAGGCCGGCGTCGCACGCTTTGATGGGCTCGAAGGTACCATCCCCGGCGGAGTGGCTCCGCCCGCTCCGCTCGATGGCGGAGTTTATGAAATCCGCGCGAGTTATACCGATCTCGGCTTCCAAGGCGTGGCTCCCCTGACCGCCGAAGCCACCACCATTCTGCACGCGCGGCGCAAGAAGGCTGCCTTCGCGGATGAAATCCGCAACGGCGGCGTGATCGATGTTTTCGAGGGAGCCATCGGCAATGTCGCCCGGATTCGCAACAACGGCTACGCGTTGATCCGCGATGTGGATCTAACTGGAATCAGCCAGGTCCGCATCCGTCTCGCGCCGCAAAAAGCGGTCCCCATGGAGCTGCATCTTCAGGCGGATTCCCCGGAAGGCCCCGTGCTCGGCACCTTGCCCATTCTGCCAGGTGCCACCGGTCACGAAGCCTTCGCCGAAGTCACGCTCCCCATCACCGATCCCGGTGGGCTCCATAATCTCGTGCTTCGCGTGAACAGCGGCGATCCATCCGCCGATGCGCTGTTGGACATCCACTGGATCGAGTTTCTGCCACGGGAAAAACCCGCGCCGCCCGCTGCCGGCGTTTCGCGCATCCTGCTGATTCCAACCCGGTTCGACCATCCATGGAAGAGCCACATGTATTGCCAAGCATCGGAAAAAATTGCGGCGGAGCTTAACCGGACACCGGGAGTCGAGGCGCTTGTCTGCCCGGATTTCGACTGGCCGTCCGACCCGGCATGGCTTGCCGGCGTGAAAGCCATTGTTTATTACAGCCGCCCCGCCGGTGACATTCTGTTAGCACCCGAGCGGCGCGATGCCGTCATGAAACTGATGCGCGAGGGCGTAGGCCTGAGCATCCTCCACTGGGCGACCGGCGCGAGCGAGGCCAATGGTCCCGATTTCCTCAATCTGTCAGGCGCGTGGTGGAACCCGCCGCACTCGGGACTGACGATGGCCACCAGCGTGGTGACCCCAATCCTGCCGGAACATCCCGCGTGCCGGAACTGGAAGGCCTATGAGCTTTACGACGAATATTATCTCAACATGAGGTTTCACCCGCGGGCGCAACCGTTGGTGAAGGTGAAGCTCGAGAGCGGCGAGCAGGTCGTTTCCTGGTCCTTCGAGCGCGAGGGCGGCGGACGCAGTTTTGGCTCCACGCTCGGCCACTTCCAGGATCATTTCCTCAAGGAACCTTTCATCCGCCACTTCGCCGACGGCATCCTCTGGACGGCCGGCATCGCATCAAAGCCCGTTCCAAATCCATGACGCCCTCAACCACCACTTCACCTCCTCTCAGGAACAAAGCCCGCCTGCTGATCCTCCCCGCGCTCTGCTTGTTGCTTGCGTCGCCCGCCTGCCAGCAGCGGAAACAAGCCGAAGCCATGGAAACCCGCATCCGACTGTCACCCATGACCGTCACGCAGCCCGTGCTCCGCCAGCCCGGCATGCGCGAATCCCAGGATCTCAGCCGCGTGGGATTCCTGATCGAAACCGGCTGGACCAGCGGCCCCATCGAGATGCGCTTCCCGGAGGTGCTGCGCTCCGATGCCGGTTTTCATTTCCTCGATCATTACGTGTCGGCCATCACGCCGCTGGCGGAGTGGAAGCAATACCCGCAGTGGCGCTCCGATCCGCAAAGCGGCGGCTTGAGTTATGAATTCAAAACGCCCGACGGCCTGCGCCTCATCGCCTCCGCCATCCCGGCCGGTGATGAAGTGAAATTGGAATTCACCGTGATCAACGAATCGGCCGGCCCGCTCAACAACATCGAGGCCAACTGCTGCCTCACCTTCGGCGGCTGCCCCGAACTCAACGACGCCCGCAATCCGGCGATGATCCACGCGGTCTTGGACGGCCGTTTACAGTCGCTCGCCCACGCCACGCCCACGCCCTCGGAAATGCGGCGCGATCCATGGTTCCTCATAGTGCGCGACGAATCCACCGAATTGTCGAAAGTTTCACCCACCTGGTGGAGGATCGACCAGCATCACACCGAAAACCTGATGGCAGCCACCACGCGGGACGGCAAATATCTCGTCGGCTACACTTGGGACCGCGAACCCGTCGGGCTGATGAGCAACGTGAACAATCCGTGCCTTCACACCGGCATGGGAGCCAGCCCGGAAATCCCGCCGGGCGGCTCGTTCACCTGGCGCGGAAAAATCTATCTACTACCAAACACGCCCGACGAATTGCTCCGCCGCTACCATAACGACCAATCGGCCTGGAAAAAGCCATCCACCCCATCCACCCCATCCACCCCATCCACCCCATGAAGCACGCGATTTCCCTTTTAACCCTCATGAGCGTGATAAGCCCCCTGCTGCTTTCGCCCGTCACGGCGGACTCCGCGCCCCAGCCGTTCTGGCGCGCCGGGGCGAATCCGGTCGAGGAGCCGCAGGACACTCACAGCGGTTTCCGCGGCGGCTTCGAGTTGACGGATGCCGGCGAGGTGGAGATCCGCTTCATCGGAGCGACGTTTTTCAACCTCTGGCTGGATGGCGGATTCGTCGCGGATGGGCCGGCGCGTTTCCCTAGGGAACATCCGGAATATGACACGCTGCGCGTCAAACTGCCGGCTGGACGCCATGTGCTGGCCGCACAGGTGACCCATGCCGGAGTGGATTCCCGCATCATGAACGACCTGCCGCCGTTCTTCGCCTGCAATGTGCTTTTGAATGACGAGCCGGTGAAGACGGAGTGGAAAGCCTTGCGTTTTGACGGCGTGCGCTCGGCCGCCCGCCGTCGTGGCCCGTTCCAGGGATGGATCGAATGGATTCACACCGGGATGGTTCCTGCAGGCTGGCAGCAACCGGGATTCGATGACTCCGCCTGGCCCGGAGTCGGTGCCTGCGATCCGGGCATCGGCGCGATGAAACCGCTCGGCACCGCCGGGATCCGCCCGCGCTCCGCTCCATTCCAAAAAATCGCGGAGGGGCCGCTCGCACGCAGGTTCGCACCGGTCTCGGATGATCCGCCGGTGTCATTTTTCCTCGCGAATCTCGAATGCAAGGATGTCCCTCCCCAGGGCGTCTGGAGGCGTTATGATCTCGGGAAAGTCCGCATCGCCCGGCCGCGCTTCACGCTGGATCTTCCGCCGGGCGCGGTGGTGATCTTCGGCGGATCGGAAGATCTAACGGACGGCCGCGTCGCACCATGGGCCGGGCTCAGCGGCAGCCCCACCTGTTTCATGGACTATTACATCGCCCGTGGCGGCGTGCAGGAATTCATGCCGCTGCAATCGCAGGGCGCGCGTTTCTTCGAAGTTCACGTCTTCGCCCCACCGGCTGCGGTCCGCTTTGTGAAGGAGGATTTCATCGAGCGCGCCTACTTCGGCGAGCCGCTCGGCAGCTTCCAGTCAGGCGATCCGCTGCTCGATGAAATCTGGAAGGTCGGCCTGGAAACCGTGCGCAGTTCCAGTGAGGACGCACTGGTCGATTCGCGGCGCGAGCGGGCGCAGTGGACCGGGGATCTGTTTGTCGCCATGCGGATTCTGGCCCCCGCCTATCCCGACCTCCGTCTCGCCAAGCGCGGCATGCGGCAGAGCGCCCAGTGTGCCGATGCGCGGGGCATCGTCTCCGCACTCGCTCCAGGAATGCCGGATTACCTGCCCGGATACTCGGCGCTGTGGGTTGGTGCGGTGCTCGATTACTGGGAACTCACCGGCGACCGGCAGATTCTCGATGAGCTGTTCACCGCCGCCACCCGCAATGTGGATGGCATGCTCGCGAAGCTCGGCCCCGGCGGCGTCGAGGACGGACTGGGCTGGAATTTCATCGACTGGGGCTACGTGCCAAACCCCGGCGTGAAGGCGATTGATTACGATCCCGACAATCCAGCCAAGCCATTCCGCCTGCCGGTCTATCCTCCGGGCGAGGCCGGTCGCGAAGTCGTCTTCAACCTGCAGTTTCTCGAAGCTCTGCGTGCGATCATTCGCTGGTGCGGCGTGCTGGAAAAGGACGCCTCCCGCTATCAAGCCGCGGAACGCCAGCTCACCGCCGACATGCGCAAATACTTCACCGATGAACTTGCACGGGGCGGCGACGCGTGGCGGCGTATCGGCTACCACCGCGCCGTCTTCGGCCTGCGAACCGGGCTGCTGGAAGGCGATCACGCCACACGGGCGGTCGCGGAAATCAAGCGTTTCATTCTCGCCGCGTTTCCTAACAATCCCGACGCGCCGCGCCTCTTCGATCCCTATCAGAGCGGGGATTTCTACACGCCCTACTTTGCGAACTTCAGCCTCGCCGTGCTGGCCGAGCGCGGGGAGATGGATTTCGTGCTCGACCAATACCGCCGCAGTTGGGGCTGGCTGCTCAAGCAGGGGCTCACCACCTGGCCGGAGGTTTTCGACACCCATTGGTCCCACTGCCATCAATGGTCCGGCAGCCCCACCTGGATGCTTTCCCAGCAAGTGCTCGGCCTGCGCCCACGCAACGACCGCGGGGAAAACCACTTCGATTTCCGCATCCGCCACGGCGGCCTGGCCAAAGCATCGGGCGAAGTCGCGCTGCGCAACGGCCAGACCGCGCGGGTGAGTTGGAACCGCGACGGAAACGGAGTGATCGATTGTGAAATCGACGCGCCTTGCTCCATCTGGTTGAAATTCAACGCCGAATCCGCGCCCGTCGAAATCCATGGCCGCGAAAAATTCCGACTTGATGCCGGGACGGGACTGCCCCGGCAATGAAATCAGGGATTGGACCGCACCCGCAGTCGGATGAAGCGCCGCGGCGCGGTGGAAACGCTGACGTTGTCCCGCACGGTGAGGCGGCTGGCCGTATCCTCCTCGACGGTGGTATCAAGCGGTGACCAGGAGTCCGCCGCAAGTTGGTCGCTCACCTCGATGATATAGGTGAGATTGGTGGCATCCGGGTTTTTCGGCACGCTGAGGCGCAGATATTCATCGCTCACCACCCAAACGAGATCAGAAACGACGGGACTTGGACCGGGTGTCAAGGGATGGGTGTTGAGGGCATATTCCAACAAATTGCTCAAGCCGTCGCTGTCAGCATCCTTACCGGGAAGATTGTTTCCCGGATCGGCGTTGCCAAACATGACGGATTCCCACGCATCGAGCATGCCGTTACCGTTGGAATCCGGCGCGCCCGGTGCCACCGCGATCTCTAGGGTGGCGTAGCCCGCCAGACCGGCGGTATCGATGACGCGCGCCGTGAAACTGTTAACTCCGGTGTCGCCCGACCCCGGTGTGCCACCTAGAACGCCGTTCGCAGCCACTGTCAGCCAGGCAGGGCCTGCGAACTTATTGAAAGTCGCCGAGTCCCCACCATCCGGGTCGGTCGCAGCCAACTGGCCGGAAAACGCAACACCTCTGGTAGCTGCCGCGATGTAGGGGCTGACGGTGAAAGCAGGCGGCCGGTTGGTGTGGTATTTCACCCTCAGCTTGGGACGGAATGTGACTGTGCCGTGGTTGGCTGTGGCATAACTCGAAAAATCCGCTGTGTTGTCGTTATCATCGTCGATCTCATAGCGGATGCGGAATTGCGTCCTGCCGCTGCGGTTGACGTGCCCGAGGTCCGCCGTGGGAAGGCGGCTGAAAATGGTCATGCCGTCGAGGTATGCGGGATAGGCGAGCTTGCTTACCGCCGCCTTGCCAGAAGCCGCCTGCCAATCGGCGTTTTCAAAGCTGGCATTGCCGTTGAACGAACCACCAATCACATCCACCAGGATTTCGCCAAAGGTCCGGTTCGGCGTGCCAATCGGCACATTGCCGTCAAGGCCTCCGACGCGCG
>JBIPMR010000228.1:0-5994 GCA_044369025.1 Luteolibacter sp. | reverse complement strand
CACCGCCGACTATCAACTCATCATCCGCCGCGGCGGTGACAAGTTCGACCTCGACATCGTCAAACTCGGTCCCGGCGGCAACGCCACCTCCTATCAGAGCATCTTCGGCAGCCTCGGGGAAGGCTCCGGAACCACCGGCACCGGGGTCAACGCCACGCCCATCAAGGTGGCATTCAACAACTCGAACACCGCCGGAGTGACCGGTGGCGACCAAGCCGCCGATCCAGTGGCCGCCGCCGCCGTGACCACCGGCGTCGAGCTCTGCATCGCCCTCGCCGACCTCGGCAGCCCCACCGGCAGCCTCAAGATCGCCGCAATGATCAACAGCGATAGCCACACCTACATGTCGAACCAAGTCCTCGGCGGACTCACCGCTCCGCAGGGTAATCTCGGCGGCGATGGCACGGGCACCTTCACCGGCACGGTGAGCGGCGTGAATTACGCGAACCTCGCCGGCGACCAGTTCTTCACCGTCACTGTTCCGGTCGCCTCCAACCTCCGCATCACCTCGGTGCAGATCGTCAGCGGCGGCGGCAACATCGAGTTCGTGGTCGAGGGCCTGACCAGCGGGGCCGGCTACCTCGTCGGCGAATCGACCACCCTGCTGTCGTTCACCAACATGCCCTCGGAGGCCTTCACCGCCACCGGGCCGACCCAGACCGTCACCATCCCGATCACTCCGGGCAGCCAACCGAAGCGCTTCTTCCGCGTGAGCGAAGCTCCCTGAGGAAACGCGAGGCAATTAGAAACCAACCCCCGCGCCCCGGACTGACCCGCTCAGTCCGGGGCGCTTCGTTTCCCCGGGATGGTGTTCACCCCAAGACGGGACCGAACGCGCAAGCGGCGGGATTCCGGCCTGTTGAAAATTCATCGTTCGTTCTCGCCCTGATGCGCCCCGGCGTCCTAGGCTCCGGTCATGGACGCCTTGATTCACCATCTGGAACAAAAGCAGGAACTGTCTGAGCGCGAGATTCAGGTCGCCGCCGCGTTGTTGCTGGATCCCGCCGCGGCGGATGAAAAAAAGGAGCGCTTGCTCGAAGCGCTCGCCCGCAAGGGTGAGACACCTGCGGAGATCGCGGGTTTTGTGGAGGCGTTTTTGGAACACTCGGTGGATCCCCATGTCGGCCTGCTCGATCTGGAAGGGCCGACGCTCGATGTCTGCGGGACCGGTGGCGATCAGCTGGATTTGTTCAATGTTTCCACCACGGCGATGTTCATCACCGCCGCGGCCGGGGCGGTGGTGGTGAAACACGGAAACCGCGGCATCACCTCGAAAAGCGGCGGCGCGGACGTGCTCGAAGCGCTGGGCATCCGCATCGATCTCGGCCCGGACGAGTTCCGCCGTTGTGTGGAAAAGGCCGGGCTCGGTTTCATGTTCGCGCCGATCTATCACCCGGCGTTCAAGGCGGTGGTCGGCGTGCGCAAAGCACTGGCCGCCCGCGGCGTGAAGACGATTTTCAACCTGATCGGCCCCTTGCTCAATCCGGCGCGGCCGCAGTGCCAGTTGGTCGGCGTTTTCAACCGCGATCTGTGCCCGGCGTTTGCGGAGATCCTGCAACGCCTCGGCCGCGACAGCGCGTGGGTGGTGCACGGCACCACCGGCGACGGCCGATCAGTGGATGAGGTCAGCCTGATGGGTTCGACCCGCATCTGCAAATCCGGGCTCTATCAGGATCTGGAGGACGAGGAGGTCCGGCCGCGGGATTTCGGGTTGCAACATGCCGAGGTTTCCGAACTCCAGGGCGGCGACGCCAAGGTGAACGCGGTGATCCTCGAATCCATTCTGGCCGGCCGCGAAACCGGGCCGAAGCGCGACATGGTCACGATGAACGCCGGAGCCGCGCTGGCCTGCGCCGGACTGGCCGACAACATGGGCGACGGCATCAGTATCGCCCGCGAGATGATCGACAGCGGCGCGGCCCTCGAGCGCCTGCGGATGCTGCAGAAAGCCGCGGGATAATCGCCTTCAAGGAGGGGCGATCGCCCAAGCCCATGAGTGGACCATGGGAAAGCGATCTTCTCTGCTCATGGGCTCCTCATGGGCTCCTCATGGGCAAGGCGGACAGATTCCGCCTCTCCTGGGGGGCGGCGGCGCGCCGTGGCATTTAACCCAACATCTCCACCAGGTGGCTGAAGACCTCGGTGTTTCTAACCATCCCTGCGAAGCGGTCCGACTGCGGGCCGAGCGCGGAGAGGATCGTCGGGTCGGAGGTGTGGGTGGTGCCGGTCCAGCCGATGCCGGTGTGGTTGCCGGCGAACTGGCCTAACAGGCCTTCGGGTTTGTTGAGCTGCTCGCTCCACTCGATGACCGGATGCTTGGCGACCATCGCATACAAGGCCTCGGCCTCGCCGGATTTCAGGGTGAAGCCCAGGTGCTGTTGGACGAGTGCGATGATCTGGGATGCCTCGTTGCCCTTTTGTTGGTTCCACTCCGCCAGCAGCCGCTCGTGTGAGGCCTTGAAGCGGGTGATTTTGGAAAACGCCTGGGTGCTCAGATTGTAGCCGCCGCCCATGCCGTTGAGCCCGGGGTTGGAATTTCCATGATCGCTGGTGACCACCAGCAGGATGTCGTCGCGGTTTCCGATCAGCACCCGCATCGCGGCGACGGCGTCGTCGAAGGCCAGTTGATCGCCTAACAAGCCGGCGATGTCGTTGAGGTGCGCCGCGTGATCGATGCGCGCGCCTTCGATCTGGAGCAGGAACGGCTTGTCGCTGGCGAGGAAGCGGCCGAGCGCCGCCTGCGCCATTTCCGTGAGGGTGGGGACCTTGGCGGCCATTGCCGGGTTGTGGTCGCGGTCCACGCTGAAGGGCAGGTGGCCGCGGGTGAAGGTGCCTAGCAGTTTTTCATCGCGGCTGGCGAGCAGCGCGTCGCGGCTGCCCACCACGCCGTAGCCGGCTTTG
This sequence comes from Luteolibacter sp., assembly GCA_044369025.1. Lineage (GTDB taxonomy): Bacteria > Verrucomicrobiota > Verrucomicrobiia > Verrucomicrobiales > Akkermansiaceae > Luteolibacter. Next base: position 3,093 of record JBIPMR010000228.1, on the reverse strand, counting down.
GCAAACTCCCCGAAGAGGTCGCGTTGGTCCGCGCGGTCCTTCGCCGAGAAATGGCCGGAGCCGCCGCCGAGGATCACATCCACCAAGCCGAGATACTGCGGGGCGATGTCGTCCTCATCGTTGCGCTTGGCCACGCATGCGGCAAATCCGGCTGGGGTCGCGTGGGTGATGGTGGCGGTGCTGACAAGCCCGATGCGCGCGCCGTTTTTCTTCAAAATGCCAGCAATCGGACTGAGTGGTTTGCCGGCGGGATTGATATTGATCGCGCCGTTGTTCACCCGTTCGCCGCCGCCCCATGCGGTGGAGGCTGCGGCGGAATCGGTGACCATCGAGTTGGCCGACGCCGTGTCCATCAGGCCGCGTGACGCCGTGCGGTCGTTGAAAAGCGTCCACCAGTGGGTTCCGCGCTGGCGGGTGAGCTGGGAATAAGCCTCTGCCAAGGTCAGCACGCCCGGACTCATGCCGTCGGACACCATGAAAACGACGCCGCGGACTTTTTTTCCGGGCGCTCCCACCGGTTCCGCCGTCGCTTCGGTGCGGCTGATCACGGCGGCCGCGCCGCCCAGGGCCGCGGTTTTCAGCCAATCCCGCCGGGCGATTTCTAAAGGTTGCTGCATAAGGGAGTGGTAACATCGCCCGGTGGATCGGCAAGGTTATCAATCGGATCGCGGGCAACAAAAGTGTCACCTCGACCGGCAGCGTTTTTCCTCAGTGCCGGGACCATTCCGAGCCAGCTTGAGCCCCCGACCCGCAGGAGTTCTGCGATTTCTCTCGAATTTCCTTCCGTCCGCCACGCCAGAGCCTTAGCGGAGAGGAAAAATAGCGTGCAAGTCCATGCCCCGCTCGCCAGCCTCCCTCCAGCCCAGCCGGCAAACCGTTGCTCACCAGCCTCGCCTCCTTGTCTAAACCTTCGCAATAACCCCGCCAAAAGTTAGCTATCACGAGCTGCCAGCCTCTCCCAGCTCCGTCGTGCGGGAGAACCACATCGAATACGGCTTTATCGGCACCCTCCAGAAACTCAAATACGAGTAGCGCCCGGACATCACCAACCGCGCCACGCTGGAAGCCAATTTCCGTAAAAAGTTCGAGGCCCTCAACCGCGTCCGCCTCACGAATGCGGAATTCGCCCGCCTGCTGGATGAGATCGTCACGCCCGATGTCTTCACCGCCTCGAAGACCCTGCGCGCCATCAGCAGCTTCACCCGCGATGACGGCACTCGCCGCCATCGCTGGAATGGAATCTCCAGCGCACCCTCGCCAAGATCAACTGCCGCATCCACACCGATGCGATCAAGGAAACGCTCATTCCCCCCGCCATCACCCAGATGCGCACTTTGTTGGCCGATCATAACGTCAAACGGCTCAAGCCATGATGCTCAATTCATATCATCAGCGCACCATCCGCACGTTTTGTGTTCGGGTTGCCGATCATTTTGTTGACGTCAACAAAATGATCAAAAGCGTCATCGAAATTCCATCCATCGTCTTCAGCCCCAACGGGGCGACCCATACCAGCCTGGGGCAACGCCCGAGGAAAGGAATCACCCGATCAAACAGAGGGCTGAAGGCCCGAACCAACGCAACGCTGGTGACGAGGGCGGGCATCATTTTCGTGGCGTCACGAAAATGATCACGCACGGCATAGGTCGGGCTTTCAGCCCTCGGAAAATCGTTTCAACCGGATTCCTAGGGCGATGCCCTAGGCTGGTATGGCGATGGGCCTTTGGCCCGGAAACTCAAACAGCGCCAACGGCGCGATTTCATACCAGCCTAGGCCAACGGCCTAGGTATCAGACACCCATACGAATTGAGGGCTGAAAGCCCGACCCATCTTGCCGTGCCATGCCACAATCGCTCTCATATCTCCTGACGCATATCGTCTTTAGCACCAAAGACCGCGCCCCCGTCCTCGATGCCACCGTGCGCCCTGCGCTGCACGCCTATCTCGCGACGGTCGCCCGCAATGTGGATTGCGAATGTTTCCGCGTCGGCGGTGTCGCCGACCACGTGCATTTCGCCGTCCGCCTCTCACGGACGATCACCATGGCCAAACTCATCGAGGAGCTGAAAACCTCGTCATCGAAATGGCTCAAAACCCAATCACCCGCATTGGCCGCCTTTGCGTGGCAACGGGGTTACGGTGCCTTCTCCGTGGGGCCATCCGACCTCAATGCGCTGCTCCACTACATCGACACCCAAGAGGAGCATCACCGCACCCGCACCTTTCAAGACGAATACCGCGCCTTCCTCACGAAATACGGCATCGAATACGACGAACGCTATGTCTGGGACTGAGATACCATGAGCAAGAAAATCATCATCATCGCCGGGCCGAACGGCGCGGGGAAAATCACCTTTGCCCGCTCCTTCCTGCCGGAGGAGGCGCAATGCAGCCGCTTCATCAATGCGGACCTGATCGCGGCGGGTTTATCTCCATTCGCACCGGACGCGGAGGCGTTCAAGGCGGGCCGCTTGATGCTGGAGGAGATTGCGGACTGCGTGCGCAAGGGTGAGAGCTTTGCGTTTGAGGCCACGCTTTCCGGGCTGAGCTACCTGACGCGGATCCGGCAGTGGCGGAACAAAGCTACCATGTCAGCCGGTTCTTCCTTTGCCTGCCGGATGCGGAGACGGCCGTCGCGCGGGTGGCAGGGCGGGTGAAGCAGGGCGGACATGACATCCCGGAAGCGGTGATCCGGCGGCGCTTTGCCGCCGGGTTGCGAAATTTTCACGAAGCCTACAAGTCCGGGGTGGATGCGTGGGCGCTCTTTGATCATGTAGGCGAAGCGCCCGTTCTGCTCGAACTGGAGGAAAACAAATGAAGACCAACGACATTACAAAAGCCACGGCCTCGCCCCCAAGTCCGCCGCCGACTTCGCCTTCCTCCTCCATGGCTTCCACTTCCTGCGGGAGGCGGAGATCGATTTAGCCGCGAATCGTGAAAAGCTGGGGGAGATCGAGGACGCGATTCGAGCGGCAACGAAGAAGCACAATGGATTCCTGAAGGAGCTTGGCTTGCCATCATTGCCAATGGGAACGGGATAACCGACCACGCCGGGATCCTGTGAATGGTTCGCGGATTGGGGGGATAAGACT
>JBIPMR010000227.1:0-5999 GCA_044369025.1 Luteolibacter sp. | reverse complement strand
CTTCCTGCCCGGACACCTCCAGGGCGTCGAGTTCCAATCCGCCGGCGATCCCGTCCACTACGTGCGCAACCCGCCCGGCAACACCTTTGATTCGCAGAAAAACCTCATCCAGACCGTCAACCGACTCAACTCCCTCAACGGCCTGAAAACCCGCGACCCGGAAGCGGCCACCCGCATCGAGCAATACGAACTCGCCTTCCGCATGCAGGCGTCGGTGCCCGAGCTGATGGCCTATCAGGAGGAATTCAAACAAACCCTCGACCTCTACGGCTGCAATCCCGGCGACGGATCGTTCGCCGCCAACTGCCTGTTAGCCCGCCGCCTCGCCGAGCGCGGCGTGCGCTTCATCCAGCTCTATCACCGCGACTGGGACCATCACGGCGGGATCAAAAAAGGCATCGCCACCACCGCGAAACTCGTCGATCAGGGGACCGACGCCCTGCTCACCGATCTCAAACAGCGCGGCATGTTGGAAGACACGCTCGTCGTCTGGGGCGGCGAGTTCGGCCGCACCCCGATGGCGCAGGGCAACGGCCGCGACCACCACATCAAGGCGTTCTCCGTGTTTCTCGCAGGCGGCGGCATCAAGGGCGGCACCGTGCACGGCGAAACCGACGAACTCGGCTACGGCATCGCCAAGGATCCCGTTTCCGTCCACGACCTGCACGCCACCCTGCTGCATCTGCTCGGCCTCGATTCCCAAACCTTCACTTTCCGCACGCAGGGCCTCGACCAAAAGCTCACCGGCGTCGAGCCCGCCTCCGTGGTCCGGCAGATCCTCGCTTAACACGCGGGCCCAAAGACCCGCGCTCCAATTTTTCAGACCGCTTCTCACAAATCGAAAGGGATCGGGAAAACTGTGAATCCGAGTAATCTGACCCCGTTCACGCCTCATCATCCGCATCGCCGCCCGAGGTGTGGCGCGGCCGCACGGTGCCGGTCGGATAGACGCAAGCTGGCATTGGGTGGGTGAAAATCAGAATAAGCCCCCCTCCAAACAACCTGTTCTTATCCGGATTTCCCTTGCGAAACAACGCGTTCATTTCATGTTTCATCCACGAAACGAGCGATTTATCAGGATTTGCAGGCGTGGCTGGCGGACGTGTGGCGGAAGCCCTTGATCTTGCGGGGGGCGCGCTAGGTCGGAAAAACCTGGCTGGTCCGGGAACTGGCGAGGGAGCGGAATCTGGCCTTGCTGGAGGTGAACTTCGAGCGCGACCCGTCGCTGGCCAAGACTTTTGAAGCGGCGGATCCCGCGCGGGTTTTCAACGATCTGGCCTTGCTGATGGATCACCGGGCGGCCCCCGCGGACTCCTTGTTGTTCATCGACGAGATCCAGGCCGCACCCGAGGTGCTGGCGCGGCTGCGCTGGTTTGCCGAGGAAATGCCAAAGCTGCCGGTGGTGGCGGCCGGCTCGCTGCTGGAATTCGCGCTGGCGGATTTTTCCCACAGCATGCCGGTGGGCCGGGTGAGCTACGCCTACGTGGAGCCGCTTGGATTTCCCGAGTATCGGGAAGCGCATGGCCAGGAACCCCTGCTGGAGCGACTGCGCGCCTGGCAGCCGGGAGTGGAGATTTCCAGCGCGACCTGTTGCACACCTATCAGGACGATTCCTCCAAATACGCCGGGCGCATCGACACCCGGGTGCTGCGCCAGGTCCTGCTCGCCGTGGGGGACGGCGTGAAACTGGAGCCCGCCCGCCGGTCGCTGGAAATGCTCGCGGCGGCGCGCCTTTGCAAGCTCATCCCGCACACGGCGGCTAACGGACTGCCACTGGCGGCGGAGCAAAACGAGCGTCTGCGCAAGGCCGCCCTGCCGGACGTGGGCTTGGCGCATGCCTTGTGGAACACGCCCGCGCTCGGCCATTTCCCCCGCTGGGCATGCGCGGTTAGGTCCTTGCGGAAAGCGGCGACGAACTCGGCGGCGAGCGGAATGGCGGCGTGATCCTCTCGCAAGAGGGATAGGGCTTCGCTGAATTCGATGACGAGGCGGGGCTGGAGCCGGCGCGGGAAGTCGACTTCGACGAAGCAGACGTCGGCGCAGGTGAGCCGACAGGATGGAATGGGGCGTGGTTTGGACATCCCGGCGGGCATGTACGATCAGCGGCGGATGTATCGGGTGGATTTCAGGACTTTCACAGAAACCGTCCCAAAAACCCTTAAGTTAGTGCCATTCTAATCTGATCCCGTCCAATGTCCACGTCTTCCCCCCCGCCCGCAGAACTTGAAATTACTCCTTTTTGGAATCAGACTCTTCTGGCCGGCGGCTTTTTTCAGCTTTCAAGCGCTCAAGACTGATTCTGTTGATAGCGATGGATTGATGATGGGACTCAACATCACTCATTAATCGACCAATCTCCGCATAGGGGTGCAGGAAACCAAAGTAACAACTAAACATTATCCCATTGCTGCGATAGCAAGGAAGTATCTCGGATTCATAAAGTTTGTAGGCTTCCGGTGAATGAGAATAATACAAATATCGGAATCTCACAGCGTAATACAATTGATCTAAGAATATATTTCCCCCTTTATAGGATTCCGCCTTTTTCAAAAAGTCTAATTGATTCCAATCTTCTGGATCCTTTTTTTCACTCGTCCATTGATAAATTTCAGCCCACCTCAGGAAAGCCTCGGCAACATCATCGGGTTGGCCTTCCGTCTCAGTCATCTCGCAAAGCGTCCTGATCTTTTCCATCACGCCGGGATCAAGTGTGTACCTATGTTGCAGGCTGTTTCCCCCGACAAGGTGAATCAAGAACGATCGGGCATAACGTTTCGTGAGCTGAGGTTGCTTTTGCTCGATGCTTTTGTTGAGAAGGGTTTGGTGGATATTCCGCGAAGACCTCCAATACTTGTTTTCCTCCGGATTCTGGAGGTTGCCTCCGGAGAGTTTTGCCGTCAACAAACACAATGAGAATCCGGTTTCGCCCATCCCCTCTTCGGTAATCACCGGATTACCTTCGGAAATTGTTTCCGGAAGCCGCTGACTCTCCATGAAGTCAACCGCACCAAACTCACTCCATTCTAGATTCACTTCAGCAGGGGCTGGTTCTCCAGCAATTTCTGTGATCTTCCCGCCGTAGGAGACCGAACAGATCAGCAGAGACCAGAAAACGGTGGGTTTGTACGTTAACATGATCGTGATTGATTGTGTGTTAACGGCGAGCAACCCATTCCCCGGCAGTTACTCTTGAGTCCCATAAAACCGAATTTTCTTCAGTGCCTTCCCAATCCCCTGATGCAACCAGCCCCACATTCCACTTTTTCCAAGTTCCTGTCTTTTTCGTCACTACTGGATGTGTGTAAATCTGAATACTTACTCCCCGCACATCATCCTTCGGCATCTGACCATCAGGAATTGCAACGGTGTAGGATTCTGTCTTTGAAAATATCCAAGATCGTTCGACATCCAGCCCAGCAGAAAGTTTAATAGCTTCACGCAGTCCAATTTCAAGCTTTGCATCGACACCCACCTTCCAAATATTTGAAGAAGTCTTGGAGACAGTAAAAGGTTTAGTCCAGGAGTGAAGCGTCACATTTGATTCAATTTCCTCAAAATTTGACTGACTTTCCAAGGTGGCTCCCGTTACCTCAGCCTCAAATTCTTCGTGTATTGTTACTTCAAATTCATCGCATGCTTCCTTACCAGCACTATCAATAAGCTTGGAAAAAACTTTTACCTTTATCGGCCCACGTGTACCGGACGGGTCGGGATACCAGAAGGTCTCGTAATATGCATCATCGTTCCCGAAACCGCCTTTATTGCCCTTGAGATCGCTTTTCGCCCATTTATATTTGTAAGGGATTTTTCCTCCGGACGTCGGCGACTTCCAACTTCCTAGTGCTCTCCATTTTAAATCTGTGTGCCCCGAAATTTTTGTCGTCGGACCCGAACCTTCGCCCGAGGGGGGAGGCGCCGTCTGTGCTATGAGGATTGCGCTAAAGAAAAGCCAACAAAGAGCTAAGGTGTGAAAAATCTTCATTGAGTAAACAGGTAGAGGTAGTAGTGAGGGGTGACAGAAAGACGCTCCGGATACACTCATAACAAAGAGAGCTTCCTACATTTCAAACTCGGATTTCTGAAATTTCGCCGTGACTCCAGCCTTGTCGGCGGCACCGTCCGCCCATGTCGCCTGATCGCAGCAGAGCTCCTTCCGGGTCAGGTCAGGCTGGAATTGCGCCTGACGCGTAAGTTCTATCACTTTGGCTTCAAAGGTCCGCTTCTCCTCGGCGATCATTTTTAGAAACTCGGGGCGAATTTTAGCGTTCAACTGAGTGGTTGTGTCAGCAATCATGATAGAGACGGCCTGGGCGATTCTCCCCGCAGTCCAACCAATGCCCTGGGTCGCGATTTTCAACATTTCGGTGGTAGCGATCATATCAAGGGCGCTGATGCTGATGAGCCTAGTAGGCGTTTTTGTCTCCTCCTTGCCACAGTCGCAACCGTCCGGCTTGGCGTAGACCATATCGCCCAGCCCCATGAGGAGGATCGCACACAGACTGAGTAGAAATCTCATTGTTGATAGGGATAGATGAGGGTTGAAACGAGGGTTAATCAAGCTCGTGGCGATCACAGAATCAAAGATCTGTCACCTGGCGTGCCACCCTGGTAGCCGCGCTCATGAGGAAATCTAGCGAGTAGAAGCCATTAGCCGCAGCAATGGCAGCTGTTGAATCGCCGTAATAGATGATCATCAGGGCGGCCGCGTCCAGCTCCCACTCCGGAAGAAGGCAGGGGCGCCCACCGAAACAAGCGCGCACCGCCTGAGCCGAGGTGGCGGCGGCGTCCTTTGCGCTGTTTTTCAGACTCCAGACAGCCCTCCAGTAATGGGCCACTGCTGCCATGCGGTGAGTGGGAACTTCCTTTGCAATCCAGGTGAAGTATTCGAAGGCTTTGTCTCTTTGGCCATTTTCCAAGAGATGGACGGCGTAGGTGGAGCCGAGGATGACGTAGCCTTCGGGGGTGGCGGTGTCGTGGTCGAGGACGGAAGAAGCGAGGGCTGTGGCTTCGGCGCTGCGGTCGGTTTCGGTGAGGGAGAGGAAAACGAGACTGAGGTATTCGTACCAGGTGGAGCCGCCGGTGGCGCGGTAATCGGCTTTTTGTTTTTCGGAAAGGGCCTCCCAGCGTTGGAGGAGTGGTCGGGTGCGGCCGAGATCCCAGTAGAGTTTGCGGGCGAGATACTCGAGATGGGTGAGTTGTTCCTGCGGAGTTTTGGCCGCGGCGATGGCTTGATCAGCCAAGTCGGTGCCGCGGTTTGCGGCTTCGTCCTTCAGCTGGGAGAAATTGGAGCCAGCGAGGGCGAGCTGGCGGGCGGCATCGAGGAGGAGCCGGAAGTCGTCGGTCCCGTTGAGGATGGAGCGGATCTTCTCGGTGAGCTGGCCGATGTCGGTGGAGTGGTCGCCGGTTTTTCCGAGGTGGCGAAGGCCGCGAAGCATGGCCTGGATGCGGAAGCGGGACGGGGTTTGTTCGTTGGCAGCGAGATCGAGGTAGCAGAAGGCGGCCTGGGCGTCGTTTTCGAGCAGGGCTTCCATGCGGGCAAGCGCCCAGGTGGCTTTGCCCCAGGCTTCGAGGTTGCCGGTGGCGGCGGTATCGCCGATCAGGGTGCTGAGCCAGCCGCGGGCGAGGTCGTGTTTGACCGCCATCATCGCGCCGAGGGCGGCGGTGTGGCGGACGGCGAATTGGAGGACGGGGTCGTTGGGGAAACGACGGTTGGCGATGCGGTTGAGCTGGCTGAGATTTGGTTCTTCGTCTGCGAGGAGGCTGTGGCGGACATAGGTCTTGGCGTGGCAGATCAACTCCTTGGCGGAGCAATCGGCGGCGCGGTAGAGGCGGAGGGCGCGGGCGGCGATGGGGCGCGGGGTGTCGGTGGAGTAGAGTTTGATATCTGCCAGGATGATCTTTTCAATCTCGTTTCGGAGGATGGGGTCGAGCCGGTTGTTGACGATGGCGGATTCCGCGAGGGTTTTCCAAGCGGGATCGGAGTGGGCACGGAGGCTGCG
>JBIPMR010000226.1:0-6006 GCA_044369025.1 Luteolibacter sp. | reverse complement strand
ATCAGGAAATTGTGTTTGTTCTTCAGGTTCTTGATGAAGCCCGAGAGATCGAAGCCTTCCGGAGTGGCAAAGCAGGTCAGCGCGAACGAGCGGCGGCCTTCGGGGGCGAACAATTGGAAGCCGTGTTTCGCGCCCCAGGCGGCGATCATGGCGTTGGTCTTGGCGTGGCGCGCCTGGCGGGCGGCGAAGCCTTCTTTGGCGATTTCGCCGAGGATGTATTGCAGCCCGAAGAGCAGCGAGATCGCGGGAGTGGACGGGGTGTTGTTGACCGCGGCGTTTTTCTCAAACTCGACGAAATCGAAATAGTAGCCGCGGTTGGGCGTGCCTTTGGCGCGCTCGAGGGCGGCATCGGAGATCGCGAAGACGGCGAGGCCGGGAGGCAGCGCAAGGGCTTTTTGGACACCGGCGAGCATGACGTCGATGCCATTGGCATCCATCTCGACCGGCACGGTGGAGAGCGAGGAAACGGTGTCCACGATCAGCATGGTGTCCGGGAAGGATTTCACCACTTTGGAAATGGCGGCGAGATCGTTGAGCACGCCGGTGGAGGTTTCCGAATGGATGAAGGTGACGGTGTCGAAGCCGCCTTCCGCGAGCTTGGCACGCACGACTTCCGGGTCGATCGCATCGCCCCATTCGACTTGCACGGAGTCCGCTTCGAGGCCGCATTTTTTGGCGACATCGAGCCATTTATCCGAGAATGCACCGCAGCAGAGGCAGAGGACTTTCTTGCGGCCGAGGTTGCGCAGCGCGCCTTCCATGACGCCCCAGGCGGACGAGGTGGAGGTGAAAACCGGGCGCTTGGTGCCGAAGATTTCCTGGAGGCCGGGCTGGAGCGAGGCGTAGAGCACCTCGAAATCAGAGCCGCGGTGGCCGATCATCGTTTGCGACATGGCGGCGAAGGTTTCTTTCGAAACGTCAACGGGACCGGGGCTGAAAAGTTTTGGGTAGGGCATGAACGGAGGAATTTGGAATTAGAGGAGATCGAAGGACTTGAGCAGGGCGGTGAGTTTCACCGTGTTTTCATCACTGAGCGGGGCGAGCGGCAGGCGCAGTTCGGAGCGGCAATGGCCTTGCAGCGCGACGGCGGTTTTGATCGGCACCGGGTTCACGTCCAGCGACATGAGCCCGCGCATCAGCGGGTAGTAGCGCTTCTGGATCGCGAGCGCTTCGGGGAAATTTCCGCTGAGGCTGGCATCCACCAAGCTGACGATGACCTCGGGGATCAAATTCGACGCGACCGACACCAAGCCGGTGGCTCCGCAGGCGACGAAAGGCAGCAGCAACGGATCGTCGCCGCAAAGGATGCCGAAATCCGCAGGCAGCGCTTGGATCAACTGATTGACGCGATCGACCGAGCCGCCCGCTTCCTTGATGGCGGTGATGTTCGGGCAATCGGCGGCGAGGCGCGCGGTGGTTTCCGGGGAAATCTCGATGGTCGAGCGACCGGGCACGCTATAGAGCATGATCGGCAGGTGGGTGGACTCGGCGATGGCTTTGAAATGCAGGTAGAGGCCTTCCTGCGACGGCTTGTTGTAATACGGGCAGACTTGGAGCGAGCCGGTGACGCCGAGTTTTTCCGCGGCTTCGGTCAGTTCGATGGCCTCGGCGGTGGCGTTGGCCCCGGTGCCGGCGACGACTTCGCAGCGCCCGGCGGCGAATTCCACGGCAAGGCGGATCACCTCGATGTGTTCGTCGGTGTCGAGCGTGGGAGATTCGCCGGTGGTGCCGACCGGGACAATCCCGGTGATCCCGGCGGCGATTTGCCGCTCGATGAGGGATTGAAAGGCGGGGACGTCGATGGCGCCGTCGCGAAACGGAGTGATGAGAGCGGTGTAAGTGCCGGTAAAGCGCATGGCGGGCGGACGATGAACAAACTTCGCGCCCCGTCCAAGCTGTATCCTGCGTGGAGATGAGATTTTCGGAAATCCTGCGACCACCCGGGGCCGGGTCCGATCAGGGCAGCGTGTCGGCGTAACAATTGACCGTCGGCTGCTTGGTGACCGGGTGGAGGTAGCCGATCGCGAGATCGCGCTTGTCGGTGCCGCTGAACCAGCGCGTTTGATTGACCGCATGCCAGCCGCCCTCGGCCGCGGCGTCGGCGATGGAGATGATGACGGAGACTTGTCCGCGGTCATTGGTCTTGCGCGCCATCGGGATGCTTTCGATTTTGCCGGGGGTGATGACTTTGAGGTGCTCGCCGATGGAGAAACGGAACGGCGTTTCGGATAGATTGATCGCCAGCGTGGAGCCCATCGGGAAGGCTTGTTTCGAATCATCAACCACGAAACAGCGGTAAGGGCTTTCCGGTGAGTTTCCGGGAATGAAAATCGCAAGCTGGCGCGGTCCGGGAACCGCCTTGGCGGTGGTGACGGTTTTGAACTTCGGCTGACCGTTCACTTCGCCATCGATCACCGCGAAGGTCAGCCGGTCATCGGTGACGGTCGCATCGACGGCTTCGGAAATCACGGTGGTGTAGAGATCGAACTCGACCGACTTGGGTTTCTCGCCGCCGCTGATGGCGAAGAGTTTTTTGATATCACCGACGTGCTTGAAGCAAATGGCGCGAAGCTTGACGGGGCGGTTGTCCTGGGCGGTTAGAGGCGCCGGGCCGCCGATCAGGACCGCGAGGGCGATAAGGATTTTCATGCGGGAAGTTGCTGGAGGTGGAAACCGGGATTGTCAAATTTCATCGGCGCTCAGCCAGCGGAAAGAAACAATTTCAAAGCGGCGTCCGAAGCGGCGGTTGACCAGGGCCAGATCGGTGACGGCGCGGCCGGGAGCCAGGACGGCCGCCTGGACTTTTTCCGGCGCATCCACGGCATCGACGAAGGAAGGCAGCCGTTGGACGACGGCTTCGCACCAGACGCGGGCGGTCACCTTGCCGGCCTGGCGGGCGTCGCCGTAGGAGCGGATGACAAAAGTGTCGGAGCGGACGGTGATGGAGGCGCCGATGGCGGAGAGCAGGTCGCCTTGGCTGAGGATGGCGGACGCGCCCTCCTGGGTGTTGCCGGCGGCGGCCTTCGGATTGACGAAACCGAAGGTGGCGGCCTCGGCTTCGGTGATCACGCGATCAACCGCCCCCATCGGGATTTGGTTGATGCCGGATTTGCGAATCGCGGTTTCCAAAGCACCGGAGGTGGTTTTGTCATCGGAGGATGGGCCGAGGCGGCGGTTGACGAACTCGGCCATCGAGAGGAAAGGCCCGCGTTCACGGATTTCGACGATGATGGCATCGGCGAGTTTTCCGATTTCCTGGGGATCGAGTTCACGGTAGCCGGACCAGCGGCGTTGGTTATCCATGCTGTTGGAGGCATTTACCACATCACTGACAGGGCGGCTCAGGCGCGGAAACGCCGCCCCACCGGCGGTGCGGATGACTTCCTTGGCTGAACCGGGAGGGATCGTGGGGTCCCGCACTTCCAGCGGGCCGAGCACCGGAATTTCGAGGCCGTCGAGCGAACTCAGCAGGGCGATCCACGCGTTTTTCGAGGTGGAATTCACGTTGAACCCGCCTTTGACCGCCATCAGTGCGGCAAGGTCGGACCAAGCTTCCGGCGAGAGCGCCTTGGTTTCGGCGTCCTTCGTGGTGACGCCGGCAGGGAGCATCGCCGTCTGGCGCGGATTGAGCGGCAACGGGCTGTTAGCCAGCAAAAGCCGGGTGTCATTCGCATTGCGGATGCCGGAAAAATAATAGCCATCCCAGAGCGAGCGGTTGGCGAGCCAGGCGTGGTCCACCACCTCGTAACCGAACGAACTGGAACCCTTCGCCTTGTCCGACGGGAGCATGGGCGACGCCAATGACTCGCCGACGGTGTACGGAATCAACGGCAGATGGCCGCTGCTGGCGAGGTTGGCGTGGCGCAGATCGGCTAGATTGACGAGCGGCGTGGTGGGCAGGTTTTGGCTGATGTAGTGAATCGCGCCGTTGCCGCGGCTGGTCCCGGAGAAATGAAACGCGCGGTCGGCATCATCGGCATCCACCGAACCCACCGTGTTGGCGCCGGCGACGGTGATCGGCAGCAGCGACATTTCCATCGGCAGCAAGGCCGGGTGATTCTTGGTGGCGTCCATTTGAAGCACGTGCTGCACGAAGGAAGAATTGCGGCCGGGTTTGCCCGGATAGAGGGAGTCGTTGGCGGTGCGGGCACCGAGGGTGAACACCGCGAACTGCTTGGGCGCGGAGCCCCAGGCGGAGATGGGAGCATTGACACTGCCCAAGGTGATTTCGGAGACATTCCAAGCCCGCTCGCGTTCGAAGGGATAGGTCACTTTGCCGAGGGTGGTGTGGTTGCCGCCTTCGAGGATTTGGGTGAGCTTGGCCTGGGTGCCATACTGATATTCATACATGCCCAGCGCGGTGTCGCGGTTGCTCACCCGCGCTTGGAATTCCACGCTGAACTTGCCGCCGGCACCGGTGGGCATGAGCGGACTGACCTGCACGTTGACGCTGTCCGTCGGCCGCACGCCGAAGACGCCGAGGTTTTTATTGTCGGCGGTTCTCACTCCAACCGCCGGACGCAGCCAGTCCACAATGTAGCCGCTGCGGTAGTCCCAGCCGGCACCGGAAAACACGTTTTTGGTTTTGGTGTCGGCGAGGCTGCCTTCTTCCCAGAGAAAGTTGGTCATATCCGACCAAGTGGCGCTGGACCTGTGGCTTTCGCCAAAGACGCGGGCCTCGCCGGGATAGAGGGTGATCGGGGCACCCGCGGCACCGGGCGTGTTGCTGACCGTCAGTGAGAACGGATCGTCCCAAGTGCCGGTTTCCGAAGCGGTGTGGAAGCTGCTCAGCAGCGTGGGATTATTGGTTTGGGGCTGACCGTTGCGGAAGAATTTGAAAGCGACGGGGAGATTCCGGAAGGTTGCCTTGAAGTTGCTGAATTGCAGCGGCACGGAGTAGGGATTGTAAACCGTCACGACCGGCGTGTAGATCAGATAGACCATATTTTTGCGCAAACTGTCGCCGCTTTGGCTGGGGATGGTGTTGATCCAGTGACTATGAGCCAAGCGCGAGACGAGCGAGAAGACGACGGAGACGCGGGTCACCACCGGGGCCACCAGCGTGCCATTCACCGGGGCAAGGTTCGGGACGTTCTTGCCCTGCACCGGGCGATAGGGAAGGTATCCGGCGGGAGTGGTGAGTTGCAGCGGGTTGGTGGGTTTTTGATAGAGCTTGTAGTGGCCGCCGAGAGTCGCGAACAACGGATCCGCCACGGAGTATTTGGTTTTGCTGTTGGAATAAACGTGGCGGCCGATGAGATCGTCCGGCAGGGTGTTCGTCTCGAAGGCCCGGGTGAGGTCCACCTTCACTCCGCCATCAGCCACGTTGACAGGCAGGCTGGTGGAATAGGGCGTGAGATCATGCAGGTAGGGACGCAGCGCTTGGTTTCCGCCGAGTTGCAACGCGCCTTGCCCGAGGCTGATCAACTTGGCGGCGGTCGCGGTGTCCACCCGCAAGCCGGCGGTGGCTTCAGCGATGGCTTCGACCTGCGAACGCGCCGGGGCCCGCAATCTCGATTTACGCTCATCGGCATGGGTGAGGGTGGCCTCAGTTGGTAAATCGATCCGCGCTTTGGTCCCCTCATCCAGCACGCTCCAGGCGGTGGAGCCCTGGTTGCGGACCAGCAGTGGATTCAGGTGAACGCCGCGGAGGGTCTGACCCACCACCGCGCGGTCGGAGACCAGCGTGATGGTATCTTTGTTAGGGGTGGCGATTCCCGGAGGCGACTTCGGCGCGGCCGGAATCCCGGAGTTTCCCGAAGCCAGCCACGTGACAAATTCGCCATCGGCAATCTCGTCGGGGCTCTGCACCCGGGATTTGCGGGAGTCGTAGTCAGTCGAGCCGTCCGGATCAGGTTTCCAAGACTCCCAAACGCCGGTGATGCCCGGGCTGGCGGTGGGTTCGAGCAGGTTGGCGGGAGCGCTGATGCGCTGGTCCGGCCCGGCGGCTTTTTGCAGTTCACCCAGCGCCAAAAGAAGGCCGAGACGGGCATTGTTGCGCGCGGT
>JBIPMR010000225.1:0-6014 GCA_044369025.1 Luteolibacter sp. | reverse complement strand
GCCACTTGCAACCGTCCGCATCGGCCCATACCCCGTTCCCGGAGACCTGCCTCAACATGGGTCATCCCAGCGGTGGCGCTGGTCCCAACAAGGCGATGCATGGTTTCTGTATGCGGATCACTTCAATGTGCCACTGGACGAAATCGACTGGGAGATTCCATGAGACCTTCCGGATGGTGTCATCCCGCCATACTCTCGAAATGGATTGGCATGCCCGGGATCATCATTACCGGCCATTGATTTCGAACAGCATTATCCCAGCGCTTTCACAGACCCCTTTGATGACTTCAGGAATTCACTCAAATCGACGATTTCTTCCGGCTTGAACTTGGGGTGCTTCAATAGAGCCACCAGGACCGCGGAAGCTGCAATCAATCCGAACGCGATGAGGTAGGCATCATCGTAATTGCCCGTCCTCGCTTTGACCACTTGGGAGACTGTGGGGCCGATGATCAGTGAAAGTCCCCAGCCATAATAGACCAGACCGTAGTTCGCACCGTAGTTCTTCAATCCAAAGTAGTCGGCTACGATGGTTGGGGTAATGGATAGAGTGGATCCATAAGTGAAACAGGCCAGAATGATGCCAATGACAACCAAGATCGGGGAATCAAAGAAAAAGTAGAATCCCAGCATGTTCAGGGCCGCGATGGTGTGGGAAACGAGGTAGGTTTTCTTTCTTCCGATCTTGTCGGAAACGATACCGCCCGAAGCCCTTCCGGTCGCATTTGAAAGTGATGTAAGCGGGACCATGAATGCCAGAATTGCCGCCACGGTTGCGGCGTAAGCTCCGGTTTCCCCACCGGTTTGGACTCTCATGATGTCCGTGGCATTGGAGATCACCATGGCTCCGGCGGAGCACATGAAGGCATAGATTACCAACAGCATCCAGGACTGCGGTGTCTTGGCGGTCGTCTTCAGTGTGACGGAGGGCGATTGTTTATGGATGGTCTTCCCCTTTTTGTGTGCTGGCTCTGGTGGCACATATCCGGCGGGAGGATCGACCACATTCAAGGCACAGGGAATCCCGATGAGAAGGATCAAGCCACCCAGGGTCCACAACGTTTGTTCCAGGGAGAAACCCATCCTTTTGAGCAACAGGACTTCCAGTGGACCGAGCCACATGGCACCAAGGCCGAAACCGCTGACCACCAGGCCATTGATCATTCCCTTCTTGGAGGGGTGAAACCATTTCATGGCGGCAGGACGCGGGCAGGCATAGACGAATCCCAATCCGAGGCCCAGAATCACCCCGAAGGTGATATTGAAGAGGAAAGGGTTCTGTGCCACGGTTCCTGATAGAATGGTGCCTCCACCCACCATGAGCATTCCCGTCAGCATGACTTTTCTTGGACCGATCTTGTCCTGCAAGGCTCCCGCAAATATCAGGATGATGGCAAAAACCATTCCCCCGATGGAGTAGGGTGCATTCAACTGGGTGATGTCCCATGCCGCATAGATTCTCTCTCCCGTGACAGGATCCAGACTGTATTCGATGGCATCCTTCAAATTGCTCCACGTGTAGAGGATCCCCACGCTGAAGTTGGATAACAGTCCTGCGACGAGGACAGTGATTGCCTTTCTTTTGGCTGCCGAGGCATCTAATCGGCAATCGCTCTTCACGTTCTCGTTTTTTTCTTGGTCCATGATCATGAGTGGGAATTGAGGTTCTTGGATGGTGTCCTTGAGGAATTCTGGCAGGAGAAGGGAATCGGTCCGTGCATCGCTTGCCTGGTGAGATCAGGTGCTGGCATCAATAAGTATGAAGACCGAACCCCATCACTGGTTTGAGTCGGGCAAGACAGCATGTCGTGTGCCATTTCGACTCCAAAACGAGTCACAAACCATTCATAACCAACGATCAATAAAAATTTTGGCACGTTGAATCAGCCCCATACAAGAGGGTTCGCCCTAAGCGCTGATTTTGGAAACGACCGTGACACCGTGAGTGAAAAAAACTGCCCTGCCTAGACGTCCAATCGGATGCATCGGCTTTCGTGAAGTCGCCCCTCTCAGACCAGCCAAAGTTTCAATAGACCGCTGGCTCCGTTTCCCGGGACCGCATCAGCTGTGGCGCATCGTTACCAACACGTGGTTCATTGCTATAGACCCATCAATGTCTGCGGTGCTATGGTTTTCTCAACCCGCAAACGGGGCGCGTCGCACATACCAACAAATCCTTCATACATGAATCCCCATTCCATTATCCGCATCCATCGAAAAACCTCCGGTTTCACCCTGGTGGAGATGCTCGTGGTCATTGGAATCATCGCGATCCTTGCAGCCTTGGCGACAGTCGCAGCTCGGTCAATGATCGCGAAGGCGCACGAATCCACATGCGTTGGCAACATGCGGCAGCTCGGAGTGGCCATCCAGGGATTCATTGCGGAAACCGGGCGCTATCCGACTCCGCACAAGGATCCGGCGCATTGGGACCGCATGATCCTTCCTTATCTGACCGATGCCTCGGCCGATTTCACCGAGGGTAAGTTCAATCCGATCCGCAAGAACACTCCGGATGCGACGATGCTTGGAACAGCCATGAACATCCTTAGCTGCCCTGCAAATAAACTACCACCCCCTTCCGGTCAGTTCACGCGCAGTTATGCGATGTGCAACTGGACCGAAAACCAGAGGGACTCCAAGCCAAACGGCTGGAGTAACGGATTTTCCCAGCTCCAGTATGGCGACGCCGTACGCCCCGCATTGGTCAGCGAACCGCACCGCGCCGTCATGATGACGGAGTTCTGGGCGCGTAAGGGGCAACCTCCTCATATCATCGGCTCAAGCAACTACAGCGTGATGTACGGGTTCCGGCCGATGCCACAGGATCCGGATCCGGCTCACTACCACAAGCAAAGCCAGCATGTCTTGTTTGTGGACGGGCATGTTGGAAGCATACCCGGCAATATCACTGTGAGTGAATGGGAGTCCAAGGGTTACAGCCCTAACAAGCTCCCCAAATAGTCGGCGGTGACCGTCCGGTTCCGACCACTCAACCCTGTTAACCATCAAAGAGAACGATGAGAAATCCCATTTTTGGCAGTCTCGCCGCTCTGGTGATATCGGCCTCCGCCCAGACCGCAGTCACACCCCTGCTCCGTTCCAAGGACAGCGTCCGTGTTTCTGTCGCCCAGATGAACATCACCGAGACCGAGCTGACATCCGGCAAGGACCGCGTGGACGCGCTTCTTCCATGGATGGACAAGGCGGTTGGCGAAAAGGCGGATCTGCTGGTTTTTCCCGAATACCTGCTTGGGCCGTTTCATCTGCCAGATCCACTGATCGAAAAGCTCTCCGCCGAGGTGAAGAAGCGTAAGATCAACGTGATCGTCGGTGGCTGGGAATACAAGCCCGGTGCGGTGATCACACATCCGCCCGCCCCGCAGACCTATTCGAATGCGGTGCTTGTTTTGGATCGCGAAGGGAAGATCGCAGGCAAACACCGTAAAATGCATTCGGCGGTCGGTGCGGCCTCGGCGTTCTGTTGGCCTCCCGCTCCGGACGAACGCGGTGAGCAGACCATGCTCCTTGGTGAGGAAAATGGCGTCGTCGATCTGGACTTCGGGCGAATCGGCCTGCTGACATGCTACGACGGATACTTCTTCGAGATGTTCATGATGCCATCGCTGAGAGGCGCGGAAGTGCTCGTCTGGGTGAACTCCCGCGGCGGAATGGTGGAACCTCACATCATCCAAGCGGCGAGTTTCATCACTTGCACGCACGTTGTGGCCTCCAACACTTCGAACGGCTGCGGCTCGGCGATCTGTTCCTATCCTGGCTGGCGGCTTGATGCCGCCGCACCGCAGCCCGGTTCGGAGGCACTCATCACCGCCAGCCTCGACCTCAAGGAGCTCCGCAACCAAAGATTGAACAACCGCATGCTCCACCAACGGCGCCCGGAGGCCTACAAAACGCTCACTGAAAAATGGGAGCCATGGAAAGCCTATCCGGATCTCAAGCCTTTCGCCTATCCGTCCGTGACCACCAGCTCGAACTAACCGCAAAACGATGCCTTCACGCCGCCAGTTTCTCGGCGCCCTCGGCCTGGCCGGTGGAGTAATTCCTCTTCCGCTGTTTTCGAATACGGCTCCCGCCAAAGTTCCGGATGCCCCGCCGGAATCACTGGATATCGCCTTGTTGCAGATGATGCCACACGGTGCCGATCAGCAGGCAAATCTGAAAAAGGCGGATGCGTTCTGTCGTCGTGCGGCGAAGGAGGGGGCTGACATCGCCCTGATGCCCGAAATGTGGAACATCGGCTACACCGGAATGGCGAAACCGGATGTGGAAACCACGCGTTTCTGGCGGCAGCAGGCTGTGGCCCGTGACGGCGAGTGGGTCGGCCATTTCAGAAAGCTTGCCAGCGAACTTGGCATCGCGATCGGGGTGACCTATATGGAACAATGGAAACCAGCGCCCCGGAATACCCTCACCTTGATCGACCGCCATGGTCGTGACGTTCTCACCTACGCCAAGGTCCACCTCTGCGCGTTCGCTTTCGAGGCGGCTCTCACCCCCGGGGACGACTGGCAAGCGGTGGATCTGGATACGGCGAAAGGCCCGGTCCGTGTCGGTTCCATGATTTGTTTTGACCGCGAGTTTCCCGAGAGCGCGCGCAGCCTTATGCTCGCGGGTGCCGAGGTGGTGCTCACGCCGAACGCCTGCCCGCTCGATTCGCTGCGCATCGCCCAGTTCCAAGTGCGTGCGCACGAGAATTCGATGGCCGTTGCGATGACCAATTATCCCGCGCCGATGCACAACGGGCATTCCGTCGCGTTCGGAGCCGCCGGCGAGCCACTGGCCGACGCGGGAGAAAGCGAAGGTATCGCCCACGCACGCGTCGATCTTGCCGGTCTGCGTCGCTACAGGCAGGCCTCGATCTGGGGAAATGCATGGCGTCGACCTTCGCGCTACGGGGCACTGACCGGAGAAACGAAAGTCCCGGTTTTCGAACGAAAAAATTTTTATGGAGCGCCCTTCGACCCCTCTGCCTGAAATTCTCGCATCTCTTCTCGCCGGTCTCGTTCTGACCACCCCGGCTCTTGCGGATCCGGGAATGGATTTCCCTCCGGCCATGTATGCGCAGGAGATCAAACTGGTTTTCAGTAGCCCCGATGCGGCGGCACGTGCCCGCATTCAGGTCGAGCCGCTTCATGACGGACATCACCGGGCGGTTTCCTGCCGCTGGGATGACAATGCCACCGGCAACGTCGAAACCCGGAGGCTGATGGAAAAACACGGCATCCGCGGGACATGGTATCTCAACGACCGCAATCATGGTTCCGGCTATGCGGCCCCCGGTGAGGAATACGACTATCTTGAAACCGCGCGTGGCCTGCTGCAGGGCGGAAACTCGATCGGAGCCCATTCACTCAGCCATCCCTTCATCACCTATCTCCACCGCAACCGGATGTTCGAGGAAACCGCCGGCTGCCGTGTCGAGTGGGAAGCCAATCTCGACACGCCGGTGGTTTCCTACGCCTATTCATTCATCGACATCCGGGCCGAACCGGAGGGAAAGGGAATCCAACTGGATACCATGCGGACACTCGAGCGGGCGGGCCTCTATCATGTCGCGGAGTATCTCAACTTCTTCGACGACCTGCCGAACGCGATGGAGTTCAGCCCGATCATGCCCACCGAGCACAATCCCATCGGGAAGTTTACGGAAGCGGTCAAGTGGGCGTATGACGAACCGAAGCTCGATGCTGCCGGACCGATGATCTCCAATTCAATGCATGCCTGGTATGGCTCGCAGCGTATTGAATTTGGATACGACGAACTGGAGCGCCGCCTCGACCTGATGGCAGGCCTGGATGACGTCTGGCACTGCAACCAGAACGCCTACGCCGCCTATCGCCGACAATTCCGCACCACTCGTCTAACGCCGGGCGAGCCGGCTGGAGACACGGTATCCGTTCGCATTGAACGTCCGCGGGTTGTCGATCTCAACGATTCCGTGGACCTCACCCTTGCCGTTCTGGGTGTGGCATCAGATGAATTGCTGCGGGTGG
>JBIPMR010000224.1:0-6020 GCA_044369025.1 Luteolibacter sp. | reverse complement strand
CTGCGCATCTCCGAAGGCCGGAATCGGACTCCGCAAATCTGCGGGCACCTCGAAGACCGCCATCGAGATTGGCGAGCTTCTCACCCGCCAGAAATCAGAACTCAACCACGGCGAGTGGCTTCCATGGTGCCGGGAGAATTTGGAGTTTTCCGAGGCGAGCGCGAAGCGATACATGGGCATTTACCGGGAAAGGAAAACGCTCACAATGAGCGATTTGAACCTCTCCGAAGCCTACCGCCTCCTTTCCCAGCCCGCGCAACCTTGAGAACATCGACAAGGTGCCGCTCCTCGAGCGCAAGAGGGAGATTCTGGCGGGGCAGGCGAAGGAGAGGATGGGGACGCGCACTGACTTGATGCCGGACCTTCCGGTAAATTTTCCGGAAGGTAAGGAAACCCGCGACGCCGTAGCCGCCGAGGAATCGCCACGCTGGCCGGGTATCTGCTAGAAAGCCGGGTGAATCCGCAACAATAGCGCAACCGGGCGCTTTTTCCGTTAGCCTGTGAATCACGTTTGCCCCTACGCCCGTATAGGATGCAGGCGATTCTATCGAGCATGAGCTAGGAGGATATCTGATCGCCCTTGTCCATGAGGGGACCCTGAAAAGCGATTCTCTCTGCTCGTGGGCCCCCCTTGGCACGGCGGACCGGTTCCGCCGCTCCTTGAAGAAGCTGCGTCTCGGTTGCTGATGGATTCCACCGTTAACTTCAGAAATTCTGATCCGGTCGGGAAAAAATTTGGAGCAATTTGGATTTTTGTGTGGCGGCGGTTTTTACGGGCCGATGGCCCAGGTCATACCAAGCCAAGCCATCCGCTTGGGTAGGATGCCATCTCGAATCTTCAAGGGCCGAAAGCCCGGACTATCAGGGCGTTGGGACCGCATGCGGCATCGTTTTCCTGCCAGCCCGGTCTTGCCACACTTCGGTCGGCGGGTGAAAGTTGTGCGTGCTTCAGACGCTTCGCGCCCACTTCGGCTTTGAGAATTTCCGCGAGGGCCAGGAGCCTGTGATCCAGGCGTTGCTGGAGGGCCGCTCCGCGCTCGCGATTTTTCCAACCGGCGGTGGAAAATCCCTTTGTTATCAGGTTCCCGCACTGTTGTTGGATGGGCTCACGCTGGTGGTTTCCCCGCTGATCGCCCTGATGAAGGATCAGGTGGACGCGCTCAACGCCAAGGGCATCGCCGCCGCGCGGCTGGATTCCACGTTGGATGCCGGGCAAGTCCGCGAGGTTTACGAGCAGCTCGATGCGGGCACGTTGAAACTGCTCTACGTCGCCCCCGAGCGCTTTGCCAACGAGGCTTTCCGGCAGCGGATGAAACGCCTGCCGATCCAGCTTGCGGCCATTGACGAGGCGCACTGCATCTCCGAGTGGGGCCACAATTTCCGCCCGGATTACCTCAAGCTCGCCAAACTCTGCCGCACTCTGAAAATCCCGCGGGTGCTGTGCCTCACCGCCACCGCCACACCGAAGGTCGCCCGCGACATTCGCAAGGCATTCCGCATCGCCGCCGCGGATCATGTGCAGCTCAGTTTCCATCGCCGGAATCTCGACCTGCGGGTCACCCCGTGTGCCGCCGGCGAGCGGAAGAACCTCCTGCTGGAGCGGCTTCTAACGGTTGGCGGCCCCGCTATCGTTTATGTCACCCGCCAGGAGACGGCCGAGGAGGTCGCCACGTTTCTCGTCAGACAGGGGCTCTCCGTGCGCGCCTATCATGCGGGGCTGCCTGCCGAGTTCCGCGCGGATGCGCAAGGTGCGTTCATGAAAGGGGACACGCGCATCATTGTCGCGACCATCGCCTTCGGCATGGGTATCGACAAATCCAACATCCGCGCCGTCTATCATTACAACCTGCCCAAAAGCCTGGAAAACCACACCCAGGAAATCGGCCGCGCCGGGCGTGACGGCCTGCCCGCGATCTGTGAAATGCTCGCCTGCGGCGACGATCTAACCGTCCTGGAGAATTTCATCCACTCCGACGCTCCGTCGCCGCGCGCCCTCACCAATCTCATCGACCGGGTGTTGCGCCTCGGCCAGACGTTCGACGTCTCGCCTTACGACCTCTCCACCATCTGCGATATCCGGCCCGCGGTCGTCGCCACGCTGATGACCTATCTGGAAATCGAAGGGATCATCGAGGCCACCGGCAGCCACTACGCGACCTACCGCGCCAAACTGCTGCGCCCCGAGGACAAAATCCTGGCAGGCCGCTCTTCCGCGGAGCGCAAGCTGGTCAAGCGGTTGCTCGACTCCGGCGAACTCAAACGCTGGTGGTGGTATTTCTATCCGGCGAAGCTCGCTCTGGAATTCGGCAGCACCCGCGAGAAGATGGTGGGGCTGCTCACCGGCCTGGAAGCCGCGGGGGACATCATTCTAACCGTCTCCGGCGTCCGCCACGCCTACCGGATGAAAAAGGATCCCGGCGATCTCAAATCCCTCACCGCCCGACTCGTCGAGAAATTCCAGCAGCGCGAACAAGCCGATCTCGCGCGTCTCGCCCAGGTGCTGGGAATCTCCGCCCAGCGCGGCTGCCTGACCGCCTACCTCACCAAGCACTTCGGCGAAAAACTAACGGAACCCTGCGGCCATTGCGACCGTTGCCGCGGCGTCCCCGCCAAAACCATCAAGCGCCCGAAATTCCGCCGCGCCACCGACGAGGAGCTCACGCTGGTGAAAAACCTCGCCGCCGAAAAACACGCGGCACTCGCCACGCCGCGGCAGCTCGCCCGGTTTCTCTGTGGCATGGCAAGCCCCGCCGCCACCCGCGCGCGGCTGACCCGCCACAACGCCTTCGCCCTGCTGTCCGATCTGCCGTTCAGCGAGGTTTTGGCAATCGCCGGGGCGGCTTAGGCACTATGCCTTTAGCGATTCAGATTCCAGCGGTGCGAATGAAAAAATGCGAAGCGCCACCAGGAGCGGCGGACTCCGATCCGCCGCCGCCCATGGGAAGCCAATGACGTGAGCTCAGCGCTTTCCATGGTCACCTCATGGGCAAGGCGATTCGGAGATCGCCATTTCTTGGTAAGGAAGCATCGCAGCACGGCACTCTCCCAAGGAGCGGCGGACTCCGATCCGCCGGGCCCATGGAGAGCCAATGAGGTGAGCGAAGCGCATTTGCATTGGCCTCTCATGGGCAAGGCGATTCGGAGATCGCCTCTCCTTGAGTGAATCGCACCCGAACGCGAATCCCTCAAGGCATTGGGCGTAGCCTGTCAGCCTTTCCGCGAGTCGAGCACGAAGCGGATCAGGCCCTGGACCGTGCAGTGGGACTCCACCGCATGCCGCAACGGGTGCTCGCCGTGGATGCGATAGACATTCCTGCGGCCCTGGCGCGTGCGTGCGAGGATCCCGCCGGCCTCCACTTCGGAAATGATTTTCTGAACCGCCCGCTCGGTGATGCCGACCGCTGCGGCGATGTCGCGCAGGCGCATTTCGGGGTCGGCCGCGAGGCAGAGCAACACGTGGGCATGATTGGTGAAAAAGGTCCAGCCGTGGGGCTCCGGAGTGGGTGAAGGGTCTTTTTTCATTTTCGGGGTTGACGGTCGAAACCGGGCATGAAATACACGAATTACGGTTCGCGTATTTCACTTCCGGAAATTAAAAGCCTAAAACGGGCGGCCGGCAAGCAGCGCATCGCCACTCTTCCTTAAAAATATCCTCATGGAAATCCTTCAATCACTCTCCTCGAGTCTTCTTTCGCCCATGGTCCTCGCGTTCGTGCTCGGGCTGTTTGCCACATTGGTGAAGAGCGACTTGAAATTTCCCGACGAACTCTACTCGGCACTCACCATCTATCTGCTATTTGCGATCGGCCTGAAGGGCGGAATGAAACTCGATGGCATGAGCCTTGCCGTGGTCGGAATTCCGCTGCTGAGCGCGGTTTTGCTGAGCTGCGTCATTCCGGTGTGGTGTTTCTTCATTCTGAAAAAATTCGTCCGGCTCGATGGGGCGAACGCCGGGGCGATCGCGGCGCATTACGGCTCGGTCTCCGCCGTGACCTTCAGCGCGGTGCTGGCGTTTCTGGAGATCGGCAAAATTCCGGTGGAGGGCTATGTGCCGGCACTGCTGGCGGTGATGGAAGCGCCGGCCATCATCGTGGCGGTCTTTCTGGCCATGCGGAGTGGCACCGGTGGGAAAAAGGCCGCGCCGGGTGAGTTCAAGCACCTGCTGCACGATCTCCTGACCGGGAAAGGCATCATACTTTTGTTAGGCGGTCTGGTGATCGGGTTTCTTTGCGGCGAAAAAGGATTCACCCAGGTGGCGCCGCTCTTCGACGCGCCGTTCAAGGGCGTGCTGACCTTGTTCCTGCTCGAAGTCGGCCTGGTGACCGGCCGCCGGCTGGGCGACGTGAGGGAGGCGGGCTGGCGGCTTGTCGCCTTCGCCTTGGTGATGCCGCCGCTGCACGGTTTGTTAGGCGCGCTCGTCGGAAAATGGGCGGGACTCGGCCTCGGAGGAGCCACCGTCATGGCCGCCCTGGCAGCGAGCGCGTCCTACATCGCGGCGCCGGCCGCGGTCCGGATCGCCCTGCCACAGGCGAGTCCGGCGCTTTACCTGACGACTTCGCTGACGATCACGTTTCCCTTCAACATCGTGCTGGGGATTCCGATCTATCATGCGTTCGCGAAATACCTCTTCTCGATCTGATCAGCCCGTCGTGCGCAGGCCGGAGGCGATCGCGTTGATCGACAGCAGCAGCTTGGGCAAAAGCGCGTCGGCCTCGGCGGTCCGGTTCTCTGCGAGATGTCCGCGCCACTCGCGTAGCAGGGCGATCTGCTGTTGGTGCAGCACGCGCAGCGGAGCCTCGCGGATCTCCAAAGTCTTGGCCATGCGCGGCCGGCGGTCGTGCATTTCCCCTTCGAAAAGCTCCGCCAAATGGGATCGCGTCCGCTCGAATTCGCCGACGATCCGGCTGAGAAACTCCTCGCGCCGGATGGGGTC
This sequence comes from Luteolibacter sp., assembly GCA_044369025.1. GTDB lineage: Bacteria > Verrucomicrobiota > Verrucomicrobiia > Verrucomicrobiales > Akkermansiaceae > Luteolibacter. The sequence goes on along the minus strand of JBIPMR010000224.1, from coordinate 1,087 downwards.
GGTGACGAGTTCCGCGTAGTCGGCCATCAGTTCCAGATTGGCCGAGGCGAGGTTGGTTTCCACGTTGGTCAGCACGTAGCTGAGGAAGGTGGACTGCGGCAGCGCGTTGCGCAGCTCCGCAAATCCGGCGGGATCCTCGTTTTTCAAACGCTCGAGCGCCGAGCCCACGCCGAACCAGCCGGGCAGATAGAAGCGCGCCTGGGTCCACGAGAAAACCCATGGAATCGCCCGCAGGTCGCCGATGGAAAATCCCTTCTTGCCGGTGCGCCGCGCCGGGCGCGAGCCGATGCGCGAGTTTTCCAAGGCGTCGATCGGTGTTGCCTGGCGATAGAATTCGATGAATCCATCCGCCTTGAGAAACTCCTGATAGGCGGCCTGGCTGCTGGCTCCGAGTTTTTCCATGAAGGCCTCGCAGGGATCATCCGTCGGCGGCAGGTGGCGGTGATGGGCGGTGGTGACCGCGGCGCCGGCTAACAGCAGTTCGAGGTTGTAAGTGGCGTTGGCGAGATTGGCGTATTTCTGGGCGATGGTTTCGCCCTGTTCGGTCATCCGGAAGCCGCCGCTCATCGCGCCGTAGGGAAGCGCCGCCATGAACCAATGGGTGGGCCCGGCACCGCGGGAAATGGTGCCGCCGCGGCCGTGGAAAAAGCAGAGATTCACTTGTTGTTCGCGGCCGATGGCGGTCAGCGCGGATTGCGCGCGCTGCAAGGCGAACTGGGCGGCGAGAATGCCGCAATCCTTGTTGGAATCCGAGTAGCCCAACATGACCTGTTGGGTCGGCACCCCATCCGCCGTCGAGTGGGATCTCCGGGTCATCGGATGCTCGAGGAAACTTTGCAGAATCCCCGGCGAGCGGTCGAGGTCGTCCATCGTTTCGAACAAGGGCACCACCGGCAGCGGGCAGACGAGGCCGTCCGGCGTCAGCTCCATCAGACCGGCCTCGCGTGCTAACAAATAAACGCCCAGCAGATCGGACAGCTGGCGCGTCATCGAGACGATCAACGCGCCCAGCCCGGCCGTGCCCCAGTCGCGGCGGTGGCGGACGAGCACCCGGTAACAGTCGAGCACCTGGTCCGCCTCGGGGCCG
>JBIPMR010000223.1:0-6025 GCA_044369025.1 Luteolibacter sp. | reverse complement strand
GGAGTCATCGGTGTGCGTTGCCAAACCGGTTTGCGGCACGGTGTTGCCTGAAATGAGGACGGCAACCGGCAGTTCCGCGGAATCCCGGATCAACTCGACTCGAAAAGGCGGCACCACTCCAAACGCCGCGGGCAATGGAGCGGCTTCCATCCCGGGAGTTCCATCCCGCGCTCCGGACTCCAGCCATGTTGCCACCCAACGGCGCAGCGCCTCCAGATCCGTCCCGGCCAGGCCACGCACTCCGCATTGATGGATGTGCGGCTTGCCACCCACGGGTTCATCCAGGCCGCAATAGATCGCCACTTCGCACTCCAAGAGCTCGATGATCGACTCACACACCACGGGCGCGAACTCCTCCATCGTGACCGCAGCGACAGATCTCTGAATGAAGGCCTGCATCGCTCCGAACCGCATCGACAACTGATTCAGCCGATCACCCGGCGGGAGCGGCCCCTGCTTCAAACGCAAGGATTGGGCAAGCTGCTTGCGCAGCGCGGCATTTTCGGCGAGAAGCGAAGCCAGATCTGGTTGTGGGTCGTTTGACGACGGGGGGGACTCGTGATTCATGGTGGGGAGGGAATTCGAATGGGGCGGGGAGAGGGATGCCTATTGGAGGGCGTGGATCACGCCGTTGCAGAAGGGGTGGTCTCCCCCCCCGCCCCGGCGCATGAATTGGCCGCAGCCGACCCTCCCGCGCGAAGGAAGAATCCGCCCGGCCGCGATGGCGGACTGCGGCACCCGTGGAACCCGCTGCGGGTTGGCCGTCCAATTGAAGAAGCGCCGGCCGCGGGCCAGGCCTTCCGCGTGGCCAACGCTCCGGGACGGCGGGCGGCCGCCCTTGATGGGTTGCGAGCCTCCGGCGGTTCCGAGACATCCGGACACCGCGCGTCGCGAATCGACGGCGCGGGTGCTGGCGGAAACAAAAATCAACATCGTTACGAAGAGGGGGGACAACGGTCGTAAAAACAAGGCGGTGGGCTTTTAACCAAGACTATCTAAACATGAGACTTAACGCAGCACCGCCAGTTTGCAAGAAAATTGTTAGCAAAACCGACGCCCGTCCCACCCTGGGATCCGGTCACTCCGGCATCGCGGGATTCCGGGTTCGGATCCGCCCTCTTCAAGCCACCGATGAAACCGCGCCAAGAAACGCCTTGCTTTTGCGTGCTGCTGAATAAACTGCAAAAACTGCACTTTTCGATTGCGGATTTATTTGAATTTTCTCGAATATCTGGTGCCAGGCAGCGATAGTGCGGATGCTGCTAGTCCCCTGAAAGTAAATCACCCATGGCCATCACCGAGCCCCCGAACGCCTTTTTGAACTATTCGCGGTGTGTCATCGTGCTCGAAGATGACAGGACCACTTCTGAATTGTTGTGCCTGACCTTGAACCGCGACGGCTTCGAGCCACTGGCCTGTTTCAGCGTGGCGGAAGCGATCGAAGTGCTTCACGGCGAATCGCGGCCCTGCGGCATGTTGATCGATCTGTTCCTGCCTGACGGGGATGGGATTGAAGCGCTCCGTGCCGGGCGGCGGATTCACAAGGGCTTGCCCTGCTTTGTTCTCACGGCCAAGGAAACCGTGGAATCCGCCGTGATCGCCATGAAGGCAGGTGCGGAAAACTACCTGATCAAGCCGTTTGAACCCGCCTCCCTGATGAGTTCGCTGAAAGGTGCTGTCAGCAACTATTGGGGGCAATCCGGGGCCCCTCCCGAGGACATTCACTCGCCGCAGGGCCTTCGCCGATGGAAATCCCCCGGGATGCGGCAGGCCATGGACATCGTGAATATCGCGAGCAAAACCCAATCTTCCGTGATCATCACCGGCGGCGACTGCACCGGCAAAAACCGCCTCGCCCAGCTCATCCACCAAGGCGGCAAAATGCGGCAGAAAGCCATCACCACGCTCAACCTGAAGCCATTGTCCGCCTTGCAAATCGAGGCCGAACTGTTCGGGGCACCGCTCAATCGGGTCAGCGACCCCCATCTCCAACCGCGAGGCAAGCTGGAGAAATGCCGGGGCGAGACCCTCTACCTGGAAAACATCGACCGGCTCCATCCCGAAGCACAGGCCGAGTTGCTGGCCTGGCTCACCAGCGAACCGCCCAGCGCCACTGGCAAACGCGACACCGCCAACTGCCGGATCATCGCCTCAAGCCCGGTGGATCTCGCCGCCGCCATCGATCAGGGCGCCTTCCGCAAGGACCTGTGGTATGCGCTGGCGGTCTATCACATCGAGGTGCCCGCGCTGGCGGATCGCCTCGAGGACATTCCCCTGCTTTGCGAAAACATCGTCACCCGGATCTGCGTCACCCGCAAGCTGCGCCGCCCCACCCTCACCCGCAAGGCGCTCGAAGTGCTGATGGACCACAACTGGCCGGGCAATCTCAGCGAACTCTACAACTGCCTGGAACACGCGGTCAGCCGCACCGAAGACGGCTTGATCGGTCCGGATGACTTCCCGGCCATGATCCGCCATTTGCAGGGCGGCATGCATCACACCACGTTTCAGTTCGGGGCCTCGAGTATTGAAGAGATCAACAAACTCACCCTGGAGGCCGCGCTCGAGGCTTGTGGCGGCAACCGGCGCCGGGCCGCCCAGCGGCTGAAGATCAGTCTGCGGACGATTTACAACATGATCGAGCGCTACGAGCTGCCGAGACGAACCAACAAACGCCGAATTTCCGGCGAGGTTGCCATGGATGCCGAAGATGCGCCCGCCACCGAGTGAAGCTCCCACCCGCAGACCCCACGAGCGGCCGCAACCAAAGCGCGGTCCTGCTGATCATGGCACTCTGGGCGCTGGTCTTCATGGCGAGCTCCCAAGCCTGGCGGTATGGCGATTATTACGACTACGGCTGGTATGTGCCTCCGCTCGCGCTGTTGATCTTCCTCCGCCGCTGGCGCGAGCTGCCGGAGCAGGCCGCCGAAGCCGTCCGCCTGCCGTGGATCGCCGCGGCATTGCTGCTGCTGCCGTGGTGGGCCGTCGCCCGCGTGCTCATCATGGCGGATCCGTTCTGGCGGCTGCCGCAGTGGGCCGTCGCCGGGCTGGCACTGGTGGCGAGCCACTTGTTGATCGTCAGATGCAAGGGCCGCGGCTCGTCGCGGCCATTCCTGCCGGTGGCCGCCTTCGCCCTCACGGCCGTGCCCATGCCGACGGCGGTTGAAACCTCGGTGGTGGAATTCCTGTCAAACGGCGTGATCCAGGTGACCGCGGAGATTTTCAACCTGCTCGGCCGACCGATCCAAATCTGGGGCAACCGGATGGAATCGATGGGCGAATGGGTGGAGGTGGCGGACGGCTGCAGCGGCATCCGCTCGCTGCAAGGGTTTCTGATGGTCGGGTTGTTTTTCGGCGAATGGTTCCGCCTCGGCCGGCTCGAGCGCGGATTGCTGTTATTGCTTTCACTCGGCTGCGTCTGGCTGGCCAACGTGGTGCGGGCGCTGGTGCTGGCATGGCTGCGCTTCGAATCCGGAGGCCCGGCGCTCGACCGCTGGCATGACCCGCTCTCACTGCTCACCTTCGCCGTCGCCGCGACCGCCACCTGGTGGCTCGCCACCCGGCTGGAATCCCCCCATCCGGCACACCGAACGACCGCCCTCCAGACAGTTCCCACCCCGCCGGCGATCGGCAAACGCGTTGCCTGGGGCGGCCTGGTCGTGCTGGCCGGCATCGAGCTGGCCGCCTGGAGCTGGATGCACCCACCCCGGCGCGATGACTTGCCGGTGCTGGAGCTGCGTTACCCGCCGCCCGGCATGGAACCGCGTTTCGATGTCGCAGGCTTTGAGAAAGCCCGGCCCTCGCTGCGCTGCACCGACGGCTGGATGGCCGCGGTCGGCGAAGACCGCGGCGACCGCCGGCTGCGGGCCGGCTGGTTCGCCTGGGACGCCGCCGACAGCGGCAGCGTGCTGGAGCTTTTCCAGCACAAACCCGAGACCTGCATGGGCGCGGTCGGGTGGACCTGGACGGCCCGTGGCAATCCACGCAGTTTCCGTTGGGAAGGCGGCAGCCTGGACTTCGATGTCACCGGGTTCAAAGCCCCCGGGCTGGACAGAATCCTGTATGTTTACAAAGCCGTCTGGATTTCACAGCTGCCGGACGCGGACAGGCGCGGCGGCATCGACCACCTCGGATCCACCGACTCGCTCAGACGGCTGCGGCTGGCCATGGCCTGGCACCGTTTCCGCCCGGATCACGCCCGGGTGCTGATGGGAGTGGTGGCGGGCGAGGAGCGGGAAAGCGATGCCTGGGAGCATTTCCAGTCGTCCCTGCTGACAGGACTCCATCTGCGACCGGCCACCGCACATCCCTCCCCTTGAAACCCACCCTCCGCCCCTTCCTTCCCCATGTCTGAAATTTCCGAACGGCTGCAAGAAGCCTGGGCCAACCTGCGCCTGGGCGTGCGGGTCATCCTTGTTATACTCGTTCTGGGCCTGGCGATCGTGCTCTTGGCCCGCCCCCTGCGGGCGACGCTGCGAGCCCTCGCCCTCGACCGCAACAGCCGGCTCGCGGAAGCGGCGCTGCTGGCCGGCGACGCGAATGAAGCCCGGTCCCGCAGCCTCACCGCGATCCAATCCGCCCCGGACCGCCCCGACCTCACCCGCACCCTGTTGGTGGCGATGGATCGCCTCAACGATCCAAAACGCGTCCAGGTCGCGACCATCCTGATCGGCCACCCGGCCGCGACGGCCGCCGACAAGCAGCTCGCGCTCGCCATCCTCGCCGGACACGCGCCGTTGGTCGTGGTCGGCGCGGCCTGGGAAGTGCTGCCACCCGCGGCACAAGCGGCTCCGGAAATGATCGACCTCTTCGCCCGCCGCTTGCTGGACGAGGGCAAATCCGCGCAGGCGACCCTCCTGCTCAAAGGCCTGGATTTGAGCAACCCTCCCGACTTCGTCAGCCGGCTCCTGCTGGATCTGCTGGTCAGCCAAGGCAGCGGCGACGCCTGGGAAGAATGCCAGAAACTGCTGATCCGGCGGACCCAGGCCGCCACCTCCGCCGGCGAGGCTGTTCCTGACTGGTGCCTCGCCGGCTGGGAGCGGGTGCCGCAGGAATTTCTCCATCCCCAGGCACTCACCGCGCTCCCCGCGGCCGGACCACCGCGCCTGAACATGCTCCGCCGCCGCTTCACCCTGGACCGCGAACCACTCGACCTGCAAGCTCCGGAAATCGCCGGCTGGCTGCGCGATGCCGCCGCGGCCGACCGTCTGCCGCTGGCCGTCCTGCTCGCCGGCGGCGACCAGCTCGACACCGCCGTCGCGCTTCTGCAACGAGGCCCCGGGCTCACCCGGGCCGAATATGAATGGCTCCGCAGCACCCGCCTGCGCACCCCCGACTGGCGGACCTGGCGGGATTTCCTGCAATCGCCCGCCGTCGCGGAAGTCCCCCAGGTGTGGGTCAAGGCGGATCTCGCGCTCGCCCATTTGCAATTGGACGAAGCGGAGGCATCCAAGACCGCGTGGAACGAGGCGCTGCAACTTGCCGCCAGCTCCGCGCAGGCGCCGCGCCTCACCGATCTCAGCCGCCGCGTCCGCACGCTGATGCCGGAGCGGTCCCGGGACGCCATGCTCGCCGCCATCCGCACCCCCGGCCAAGCGCTGCCGCTGTTCAACGACCTCAACGACTTGATGGGCGCCCTCGAACATGAGAGCCGGGACACCGACCTGCTCGACATTTGCCGCGTCTATCGGGTGCTGGAGCCGAGCAATCCGGTGGCCATCACCCGCTATGCCTACCTCGCCCTGCTGGCCGGAGAGCTGCCGCCGGCGGCGGCGGTCCGCCTGGTCGAGCCGGTCATCCAATACCAGCCCCACTCCCCTCACCCGCGGGTCGTCGCCATCCTCGCCACGCTCCTGCTGGACCAGCCCGGCGCCGCCACCGGCTGGATCGCGCGGGACCAGGTGACGTGGCACAGGACCCCGCCCTTCTATCAATGGCTCGTCGCCCGGGCGGAAACGCCGGACGCATCTCCCACCCTCCCGGCGGGTGACGGATTGCTGCCGTCCGAAGCCAAGGCCATCGAAAA
>JBIPMR010000222.1:0-6043 GCA_044369025.1 Luteolibacter sp. | reverse complement strand
GTTGACCCCGGTGCCGGTGGTACCCGAGCCTTCCCCGAGGCTGCCGAAGATGCTCTGATAGGAGGTGGCGTTGCCGCCGGGACCGAGTTTGACGATGTCGAGGTCGAACTTGTCACCGCCGCGGCGGATGATGAGTTGATAGTCGGCGGTGAAGCCGGCGTCAAAGGTGAGCCCCGCGAGTCGGGTGAAGGCGTTGCCGTCGATGTCCGGATTGTCTCCGCCCTCGGTGACGCTGTTGGAGATGACGTTTTGCCCGCCGCTGGCCGAATCAATGAAGACTTCCAGTTTGTTGAAGTTGTCCTGAAGGTTCCCGGTGAGCATCAGATAGAGTTTGCCGTCCTTGATCCTGGCATAGGCGGCATTGAGCTCGCTGCCACCGCCCGGGTTGGCATCTCCAAACTGGGTCTGCACGGTCTGCACGGCGAGTGCGGGGCCGTAAATGGCGTCTTTGATGCCATTGATCACGACGATGCCGAGGGTGACGGAATTGCTGTTCGCATCGTTCGGATTACTCCCCTGGTCCACTTCCTGGCCGTCGTTTTCGGTGTCGCCGTCGCTGTCCGGATTGTTGGGATTGCTGCCGGTGTTGGTGGGGCTGACGTAGAGGGTGCTGCCGGTTTCGACATTGTCGGCGAGACCATCATCATCGCTGTCGTTATCGCAGGGATCGGTGCCGGTGTTGGACGCGCTGACGAAAATGCCGGTGTCGGTTTCCACGTCGTCCTTGAGGATGTCGCCATCGGAATCGCCGAGCAGCGGGTTGGTGCCGCGGGTCTGCTCCTGGAAGTTGGTGAGCGTGTCGGTATCGCTGGTGATTCCGGCGGTGAGGTCGCCATAGACGTTTTCCCAACTGTCACGGAGCGTGTCGGTATCGACATCGGCGGGAACGGCCTGGCTGAGGCCCGCCCAGGTCGTGGCGACGGCGAGGTCGTCCCAGTAAACACGACCGGTGCCGCCGGAGCTGAGCCGAATGCTGGTGACGATGGCGTTGTTCGGGGTGGCGAAGGTATCCTCCACGTCCGCGGCGGTCTCGGCCCCTGCCAGATTGGGGTTCACCCAGAGCTGGACGGTGGCAGCGACGGTATCAAGCTTGGCGACAAGGGTGTAGGTGGTCCCGGCGTCCGGCACGGTGCCACCCAGGAAGAACGAATTGCCACTGGCGACAACCCCGAAGTTCCGGTCACCCCCGAAATCCAGGTCTCCGGGGACGCCTGCGAAGGCGGCTTCGGTGGAGCCGTTGAGGAACGCCATGCCGCTGAAGGTGGAGCCGCTGCTGCGGGTCATCCTGGTCTTGATGTAGAGAACCTTGGCATTGGAGCCGGCTTCGTTGGCGATGCGGCTGAGGGCGGTTCCGCCGGTGGCATTGCCATTGAGATTGCGGGTGGCGCTGCTGTTCTGGGTGATCAGGCGGGTGCAATCGACAAAGCTGCCGAAGGTCGTGCTCCAGGGAGCGACGGCTTCGGTGTGGCCGAGGAAGGCGTCGTTGTCGGTGCGATTGTCGAAATCGAAGACCTGGCCTTCGAAGCCCGCGTTGCCATCGATGCCACCGTTGGCGTAGTCGAAGAAATCAAAGCCGAGTAAAGCGGTATTGCCATTGGTCGCGAGATCGTCGCCGGCATTTCCGGTGACCGGATTGGTCCCGAGGGAAAGCTCGGCGGCGTCGTTCACGCCGCCGCCGTCGGTGTCGTCGAGGTTCGGATTGGTGAAGTGGGTGTTCACCTCGGCACCGTCCGTTAGGAAATCGCCATCCGTGTCGGGATCCAGCGGGTCGGTTCCGGTATTGGTCGCGCCGACGTAGATGCCGGTATCGGTTTCCACCGAGTCATCCAGGCCGTCGCCATCGGTATCGCCGGTGCCGAGGATCGGGAGCACATCGGCCCAGGTGGCGCCGAAGCGGATCTCATCGGCAGTCACGCCGTTGGTGTCGTTGAAGCGGGCGATGGACGCACGATCAATCTGGATATCGAAACCCGCCTTGGTGAAGACCGCGGCTCCGGAAGCGACTTCGGAAGTGATGTCCGAGGGATTGAGCCACACGGAAATTTCGTCCGCGCCGCCGGTCGTGGAGAAAGTGATTTTGCCCACGACGAGGTTGACGTTGGTGTTGCCTTCCCCGAGGTCGCCTGCGAAGCCGTCGGCATTGTTATTAAACAGGCGGATGGTGAAACGGCTGTTGTCAAACGGGTTGGCAGTGCCTTCTCCGGTGACAACCTGGATCTTGCGGTTTGAATTGTCCTCGAAGCCGCCACTATGGAATTCGACTCCACGGTATTTGCCCAACTCCACGGCATCCAGTTGGATGAGAAAACTGAAATACACGTCCCCGGCCGTGGCATCGCCGTAGGGCGCGGAGAGCAATCGGCCGGCGCGGCCGAAACCACCCGTGGTGTAACTGGCAGCGCCGCCGGCGGTGGCGAGCGCATGGGTAGCCGCGTCCGTGTAGCTCAGGCCGCTGCTGACGACGGTCGGGGACTGGGCTCCGCCATAGGCTTCCAGCCAGGTTCCGGTGAAGCCGGTGGCGACCGGGCCTTGGCCGATGAGATTGGTTAACGCGGTGTAATTCGATCCGCCGGTGAGGAAGGAATCGGCGGCGGTGGGAGCGGCAAGCAGCGTGGTGCTGCCGAGGGCGAGCGTGGCGGCGAATGCGGAATACATCCGTCCGGCACGGTGGGGCGTGTGGTTTTTCATGGGTTGCGGAATTTGGCTGACGGTGGCGCACCGCCCGATGGGAAGGCGGCCGGTCATAGGGATATGTCGTTCCCGCTGCCTTGGGTTTAGGAAACGAAGAAGAATCTCAGGCAAAATTTGGAAATTTCATATGATTTCGGCAGGCGGGCGCTTACGGGACCACTTTCGCGCGGTAAAAACGTCTCGGATTCCCCGCTCCGCCCGGGTGGGTCAGGATAGTGGACGAGCTGCTGGCGGTGACCGTTTCGCCGGTCGCGCTCCACGAACCCGGGGCCAGCGAGGTGCTGGTTTCCAACTGGTAGGTCTTGCCGGGAACCGTGGCCACCGTCACGAACACGTCGCCGCCGGAAATAGAGGTAGCGGTCGCTTTGAAGACCGAAGCGGCGGCGAGAGGGCTGGTGCCGGCGAGGGCTTCCTCTTGGTTGGACTGGCTGTCGCCGTCCTCGTCCGCCAGCGGGTCGAGGAGCGTGAGCGGAGTGGTGGCGGAGGCGGGATTCGGCGCGCCGGAGTCCGAGCTGCCGGGCGAGGTGGAGGCGATCCCGGCCGCGCTGGTGGCGGTTAGAGTGGCATAGTAGACGCTGCCTTGGGTCCCGCTGAAGGCGTAGGCATCCGATCCGTCGGTGACCGTTCCGCCGGAAACGACTTCCCCGCTGCTGTTCCTGACGGTGACTTGATAGGAAACCACGTTGTCATCCGGTCCGGCGTTGGAATTCCAGGTGAAGGTGCCTTGGTTTCCGAGGATATAATAGCTCGCCTGGGGAGATGGCGACGGGGGCGGGGTGACATCATCGAGTTTCAAATACTGCGCTTCATAGGGCGACGAGGACCAACCGCCGTCGGAGGTCGGCACCCGGTTCATGGCGACATAGATGCCGTTGGCCAGGATGTCGGACCCGAGGCGCGGCAGCGGCGCGGCGCTTTCGTCGTAGGGCGGCACGCGCCATTGCCAGATGTCGCGGCGGTTGGAACGAATGGCGGTGTAGGCGGCGATGTTTTTCACATTGTAGGAGCGGCCGGGCTTGATGCCATAGTCGTTCACGCTGTTCGAGTCGGTGTCCTGGTTGACGTCGAAGTTGCCGAAACCCGAGTAGTCGCGGTCGGTGTTGGCGAAGGCGAAGACGACATCGGAGAAGGCCGGAGCGGCGTTTTTCGCCTCGTATTTTGCGACCGAAAAGATCTTGCCGTGGGTGCCCGCGCCGGAGCTTTGATCCAAATAGTAGCGGTTCGACGAGCGCAGGGCGGGACTGAAACTCCGGGCTTGCCCGACGCCGGCATAGACCGGATAGAGTTGGTCATTGCCGTAATTCGAGTCGTTCCACGCCGGCATCATCGAGTTGAACTTTTTAAAATGGGCGATCTGCTTGCCGAAGTTGGTTTCATAACTCTGATAACCGAAGGTCCGCGAGATGCCGAGTTCCTGACCGGGGAAAATGAGAGGCGCGCCGTCCACCGTGTTCACTACCGAGTAACGGACGAGCGCCTGGAAGGGATCGACATAATTCTCCTCGTCGTGCGAAGTGGTGTTCAACAGGACGAGGCCCTGGCCGTATGCATTCCGGCGGGCTTCGAAGATCGCGCGGTAGTCGGCAGGCGAGCCGGCGCTGGCCAGCGGGAACACGATGGTTTCATTGAGAAGATCGAAGTGTCTGTTGGAGCGGTAAGTGACCGCGCCGCCATCGAGTGATTCCGACATGAAGACAAAGTTCCATTTCCGGGTGCGGGTCTTGTTGATGATATATTCCCAAAGCTGCGGCGGCAGGCCCTGGCCGAAGTCGGCGCGCAGGCCGTCAACGCCATGGTCGGTTTGGGTCGCGAGATCGGACCCGGCGGGGACGCCCGTCTTGTCGAGCCAGAACAAGGTGTATTCGGCGAAATACCTCCAAACGTTCTGGGTCACCGTGTCGAAGTTAGGACCGTTGAAATCGAAGAAATCCTGCTCGTTGTTGTGGTTGGCGTTGTCCTGCGGATTCAGGCTGACCAGCGCGGAGTAGTTGCCGAAGAACACATCGCGCACGTCGTTCCATTTCCCGAAGTCGCCGCGATCCGGGGCGACGGCGATGCTCCCGGCATCGAACGCGCGCGCACCGTAGTTGTTAGCCCGGGAAAAGAAGCGGGCCTCGACGTTGCGGATCTCGCTGGTGGCCGCTCCACCAAACAACGGAACGCCCGCCGCCGCGAGTTCGACGTCCGGTGCGGTGTGGTTGAACGGCGCGTCCAACATCACGCCAACACCCTTGATATCCGCCGCGCTGACGAAAGCTTGGAATGAAAGCATCGCGGACGCGCGGGTGTTACCGACGGACATCAGCGGATTGATCTCGAAGAAATTCTTCACGGCATAAGGGCTGCCGGGATAGTAGTCCTGAGCTTCCACCCCGATGGGATGGATCGGTTGAAACCAAAGCCAGTTGCAGCCGAGGTTTTGCAGGTAGTCGAGATCCCATCGGTTGTTGGAGTTGTGGGTGGCGTTCGGCGCGTTGTGGAGATCCTCGAAAGTGCTGCGGTTTGTGAAATCATCGCCCGCGTCACCCGGTGTGTTGTCGCTCGATTCGATGGTGAGCGTGTTGATTTCGTAGAGATTGATGTTTCGCGAATCGACCGGCGACACGACGATGGCATGGTCCCTGCGGCCGGCATTCGTATACCAACGCCATGCCGGGTCCCCGGCGACCTTCCATCTTGCGGTGAGCCGATAGGCGCCGGTTTGTTGGGCGTCGAGGGTAAGAGTATAATTTCCACCGCCCGCATGATTCATGGTATGGGCGGTGAAATAATTGCCATCACCCACCGTGGCGGCGTTGCCGTCCGGCGGCTTGATGCCGTCTTCGATGCCGTCGTTGTTGGCATCAAGCCGGGCGCGCTCCCGGCGGTTCAGGTTGGTGAATACCTGGACCTCGGTGAGATCTGGCTGGCCGGGAGCGAAGGTGATCGCAAGCGGCCGGGTGTCACCGGCGGTCTCATCGACGAAGACATGGGTGGAGGTGTAGTTTCCATTGACTCCGTTCACCGTGAGAGCCGGCTCGCCGAGCGTGCCATTCGTGAAGGAGAAGATCTGATCGGGACTACCCGCCTGATAGTCCGCGGTTTTTTCCTCGTTGTTGTCGCTGTGCCAGAACCCGATCTTATACTTCACCGTGCCGCCGACAGGGGCGTCCTGAAGCAGCGCGGGCACGGTGGCCGACCACCACATCGGCGCGCCCGCCACGCTTTGGTCGCCTTGATTGTTGCTTTCCGGATGCGAGAAGGCGAAGGGAGCGACCTGCGTATTGCCCGTGCCTGCTCCTAATGAGCCGCCGGGCGTGGAGCCGTCGGTGGTGTAGTAAACTGCGCCGCTGTCCGCCCAGCGCGAGGATGG
>JBIPMR010000221.1:0-6053 GCA_044369025.1 Luteolibacter sp. | reverse complement strand
AAAACAAGGGATTCACGAAATTGTCGGGATTCTCGAAAACCGGATCGCCGTTGTCATCGACGGCGAAGGTGTCGAGCCGCGCCTTGCCGATGCCGTGAGGGCCGACAAACCCCGGGACGGGCGCGTCCTCGGGGTTGGCCGGATCATGGAGTGCGGCGGAATACGGCCCCGCGTGGGTGGCCGCCACGAATCCGCAAAGCGCCATGCCGCAGCTAACAGCAGACGCGTTGAGGATGGTTTTGCCGCGGTGTTTCATCGGAATCTCAGCGTTTCCTGCGAATGAGCAGACCGAATCCCGAGAGCGCGATCAGCAGCGACGACGGCTCCGGCACGGCGAGGAAATTTTCCATCGCGAAGTAACTCGGTGTAAGCATTCCGAACTGATTGTTGTCGGAGGAAGTCATGCTGAAGCGGATTTCATCGACGCTGCCGAGCGGTGAAAAATCCACATAGCGCCAGTCATTGACGATGAAATCCTGCGAATGGTCCGCAAACTGGAAATCGGCCAGATAGAAGTTCACCGGAGTGCCCGTCGCCGTGCCGCCGGTGTAACCTTCGATGGTCAGCAAAAACCAGTCGGGGTCGTTTCCGGTGACTCCGCCGAATTTTTTGGCACCGCTTCCATTGCGCATGGCCAGGGCGGCGTAGGTGGTGTTGGTGATCATCGCGCCTTTGCCGGCCAAGTTCGTTAGAGCGGCGAAGGTGATGTTGGTGGTCGCGGTTTCGTAGGTGGAGTAGTAGCCGACCGAATAATTCGCCGAGCCGCCAGCGCCACCACCGGTGTAGGCGCTGTATTGATTGAAATAGCCGGGCGTGACGGTGTCGGTCTGGTTAGAGACGACGAACCCGGACCAGTAGTCGAACTCGGCGTTGTAATTGTTGTTGAAGGTCGCTCCTTCGAGGACCAGCGGGCCACTGCCGTCCGAGCCGTTCCAATAACCGGCGGGCGGGAGTGGGACGGTCTCGAAAGTGACCACCGCGGCGGTGGTGACATTCAAGGACAGGGCGCATGCGGCCGCGATCGCGGGCGCACCAAGGGTGATGTGTTTCATGGATCTCTTCGATGTTTTCAATCTTTCATGAAGAGAGGACAGCGTGCCCGTGAGCGCGGCGTCATCTCTCGTCGGCCCTCTTTCGCGGAGGACCACGGATCCGCTTCGCCGGAAAAACCGGCGGGCGGCTGACGAGCGACGAAAGCGCAAGTATTCGGGCTCCCAGCTTGGCCTCCTCCCCGCCTTCACCGATCTTGCGAACGATTGGCTGAATGGGGATTCGTATCTGGATACCGCTGCGCGACAGCTCCGGGGTCTCACCGGATTCCATGACGCTTTCGTGGTTGGTCGGCGGCAGAATGTTCGCTCACCCGAAGCGCGACAAGATGAAACTGGGTGGCGGGTGGCGGATCGGAGCAATTGCGCAAAGGATGCGCGGTGATGCGGACGCGGCGCTTGCGGCTTGACCGCGGGGGCGGGCGGAGATTTGTTCCCCGCATGTTTCGCGAGGTTTTGAAATCCAAATTGCATCGGGCGATGATCACCGGCTCGGATGTCGATTACGAAGGCAGCATCGAGATCCCGACGGACCTGATGGAAGCGGCTGATCTGTGGGCCGGGGAAAAAGTGCTGGTCGCCTCGATCACCACCGGCAACCGCCTCGAAACCTACGTGCTCGCGGGCAAACCCGGCACAGGCCACATCCTGATCAACGGCGGTGCCGCGCACTTGATCAAGGCCGGCGAGCGGGTGGCGATCATGGCCTTCGCGCTTTCGGAAACTCCGGTGGTTTCGAAAAACCTGTTGTTGGACGAAACCAACCGCATCGTCCGCAAGAGCCAGTAGCCGCCGTCAGGAATGACGTTGACCACTCCGCAGCGTTGCTTTAACTTGTCGCATCTATGAATTTCACCATGGCATTGACTGCAGTCGCCGTTTTGGGTCTCGCCGCGTGCGGGACGATGACGGGACCGATCACCAGCGGAACCTTCGATCCCTTGCAAGTCCCCGGTAGGAATAACGCCTCCACCGTCAGCACCGGTCCCAGCTACAAAGCCGGCCAGTTCGTCCGCACCTCGATGGACAACACCGCGTTCTTCAAAACCCGCCCGAAAGGCGATGCGGATGCTGACAAGTTGCTCACCCGCGGCACCTCGATGAAGGTGATCACCCTCAGCGGAACCTACGTCAAAGTGGAGCTCGACAGCGGTGAAGTCGGCTTCGTGCCGAGCATCATGGTGGAGGATCCCAACGCCACCCCCGACCCGCTGATGGCGACGAATCCCGGCGAGTTCCAAGTCTATCCGCCATTGGCGACGGACTTTCAAACACCGCTTCCGATCATCGACCCCGCGGGCCTGCCGCCGGAAGGTGCGATTCCGACGGTGATCGATCCCGAAGCGCCCGCCACGCAGATCCCCGCTCCCCAACCACCCGTCATTCCGGTGGAGGAAAACGTGCCGCTGCCACCGAACGGCGAAGAGCTGGAAGCGTTGAAAAACTCCGGCGAGGTGACGCCCAAGGTGGAGGCTGAATAATTTCCATCACTCGCGGTGGCGTTCGTAGGCCTCGACGCCGATTCCGGATTCGAGGTAGGCGAGGTTTTTCGGATCATTGCCGAAGAGCGAATGGCGAAACCGCAGGGTGTCGAATTCCAGGTTGACTTCCGCACGGGCTGGGGAGGTCATTGCCATCAGTCTGCGCAGGAGCGGGTGGCGGCTGGGAAGTGAAAAGTCACGGGCCGGTTCTTGTTTCTTGAATCCCGGGTCGGTGGTGATTGAATCACCGGCGTGAATCCCTCCTCTTGTCTGCTAGCTGCGTTGTTGCTCGGTGCCTGCGCGGGTCCGCCGGAGACCTTGGTGGTGAAACAATTCCAACTGCGCGATCAGCAGCGCAACAACGGTGACGAACCGATGATCCGGATGGAAAAGGAGCGCCGTTTGCGCGGAGCCGTAAGCATGGAAGAGCGCAAGGAACGGCTCGGGCAGTATTACACGTTGATTTGGCATGACCCCGAGGGCGCGGGCCAAGGCGCTGCCGAAGTGGTTTTCCAGTACCAGCAGGGGGCCACCGGCAGCCGGGTCAAACGCATGTCAAAAACGTTCCCGGCATCCGCGGTGGAAGGCAGCGCCGGGTTTGCGGTGATCGGTGAAAATTACTTCGATGGGGGCAAAGTGCTGGCCTGGAAGGCCAGCCTCCGACGCGGCGAGCGGGTGCTTGCCACGCGGCAATCTTACCTTTGGCAATGAGTTCTGTATTTTGCAGATGGAAGGTTGACCTGACGCTCTTCTGATTTTATGGTTCATGCCCTGCGCCGTTGAAATGACGGACCTCTCTCAGTGACTACGGAATGCCCAATTTTAATCGGAATCTTCGATGGATTCAGTTGGATCCGCTGTGAAGGAAAGGGATCATTTCTCAACAGCCCTGCGATGAAGGCTTTCGGCGACGGACGCATCGGTGCCGGAGAAAACTGTTTGGTCGTGGATCTGGGTGCGTGTACTGGCATGGATTCCACCTTCATGGGCACGCTGGCCGGCATGGCCGCCCGCCTCGCCGCGATGGAAGGAGGGGTGTTGCAGATCGCGGATTCCGGTTCCCGCAACCGCCGCTCGCTCGAAGACCTCGGGCTGGATTTTCTCATGGAGATTGACCCGCCAGCCGCCCGCTGGCGCGGCAATGTCGATGCCATCCGCGAAAAGCTGGCACGGCCGGTGCTCCCCTCGGTGCCGGGATCCATCCAGCGCGCGCAACATGTGCTGGAGGCCCATCAGGTTCTATCCGACACCAACGAACGAAACGCCCGGGAGTTTTCCAACGTGGTGAAAATGTTGGAAAACGAACTCGCCGAAAAAGAACGACAGGCGAAGCTTCCGGAGGATAAAAGCTAGAGGAAGTCATGGCATCATCGCATCTGAACTCCTGATTTCCCCTCCAGATGCTGGATCCCCAAACCATCGCCCTCGTCGTCCTCACCCTCGTGGCGCTGGTGCTGCTGCTGGCCTTCCGCAATCAACGCCGGCGCGCCCACCTGATCCGCAAGCGCTTGAAGGATCTCGAAGGTGAGGAGCAGCGGATGTTCAGCTTCCTGGGCGACCTGGGCTTGGCGATCGAAAACGAACCCTCGGCCTCGGTGTTGTCGCGCATCATCGTGGACGGCATCGACAAGGTCGTCACCGCCCGCGGCGGCGCGATTTACTTCGTCGGCGCGGACAACAATTTCCTCAATCCCTCCTACATCTCCGAGGAATGCCCGCCGCTGATCGGCATCCCGGTGGAGGTGCGGAAAAAAGCGCAGCGGGACCCGCGGGCGCTGGAGAGCCATGTCCGCCTGTCGCGCGTGGCGATTGATGACGGCATCCTCGGCCACTGCCTCTCGCTGGGCATTCCGATGCATGTCAGGGACGTGAAAAACCACCCTTCATTTCGCGATGCATTCACCCGCTACACCGATGATGTTTCGGCGCTGCTTTCGCCGTTGCGTTACGCCGGCAAGGATCTCGGCGTGCTGGTGGTGGCCCGCCGTCATCAGGACGGTGTTTTCAACACCAACGACTTCACGGTCTTCCGCGCCGCTGCGGAACAATCGTCGTTCGCCATCGGCAACGCCCGCATCCACCGCGAGGCCAATGAAAAACGGGCGATCGAGGGCGAATTGAGAAACGCCCGCGAGGTCCAGCGCATCCTGCTCCCGCAGGCCGATCCGGTGGTCGCCGGTTTCCGCATCAGCGGCACCAATCTGCCGGCGCGCATCATCAGCGGCGACTACTACGACTACATCCCGCTGGAAAACCGCCAATTCGGCATCGTGATCGCCGATGTCTCCGGCAAAGGCGTGCCCGCCGGGCTGTTGATGGCGATGTGCCGCAGCGCGCTCCGCTCGGTGGCTCCCGGCGAGAGTTCGCCTTCCAAAGTCCTCGCCGCCGTCAACCGCCAGTTGTTTCCCGACATCCGCGAGGACATGTTCATCAGCATGGCCTACGGCATTCTCGATGAATCCACCGGCAGGCTCACGCTTGCCCGCGCCGGCCACGACCCCGCGCTGCTCTACCGCCGCGCGACCGGCAAAGTCGAACTCCTGCGCTCTCCCGGGCTCGCCCTCGGCATCGACAGCGGGGCGGTTTTCGAACGTGTCACCCGCGATCAGGAAGTGGACCTGAAATCCGGCGACTGCGTGCTTTTTTACACCGACGGGGTGAAGGAGGCGGTCAATTCACGGGACGAGGAATTCGGCATGGAACGGATGGCCGAGGGCTTCCGGATGTCCGCGCCCTTGGGCTCCGAAACCGTGCTCGCCCGGATGCAGGAAGAGCTGGCGCAGTTTACCGGAGACGGACCCCAAATGGACGACATCACGCTGGTCGCCATCGAAAAACGCTGAGCCCCGCAACGTGCGTTAGAAATCCAGTTCTCGACTTGCTGCCGGTCTTTCCCGACTCTCCGGAGTCTTCGCTACCCACTCCCACCTCATGAAATCCATCATCTTGCTCGCCCTCATGGCCGCCTCCCCTCTCACCCTCGCCGCAGAAGCGAAGTGGGAATCGCTCTTCAATGGCAAAGACCTCACCGGCTGGTCCCCGAAAATCCGCGGCTGCGAAGCCGGCGAAAATTTCAAGAACACCTTCCGCGTCGCTGACGGCGTGATCAAGGTGGACTACTCGGATTACGAGCAGTGGGACAAGCGCTTCGGCCACTTGTTCTACGAAAAAAAATTCTCCCACTACCGTCTCCGCCTCGAATACCGCTTCACCGGCGAGCAGATCAAGGACGGTCCCGGCTGGGCGTTTCGCAACAGCGGCATCATGATCCACAGCGAGTCACCGGCAACCATGGAACTTGAGCAGGATTTCCCCACCTCCCTCGAAGTCCAATTGCTCGGCGGAAATGGCAAGGAGGAGCGCACCACCGGCAATCTCTGCACCCCCGGCACGCACATCGTGATGAATGAGCAATTGGTGAAGGATCACTGCATGGTTTCCAAATCCAAAACCTTCCACGGCGACCAATGGGTGACCATCGAAGTGGAAGTCCACGGCAACGACCTCATCAGGCACCTCATCA
>JBIPMR010000220.1:0-6060 GCA_044369025.1 Luteolibacter sp. | reverse complement strand
GACCTGCCATCCAATCGCCGGCTCGAATTGGTCGCCACCGCCACCTCGATCTACTACGAGGTGAAGGCCCAGGCCGCCGCCAGCGGGCCGAACATCATCATCATCAACACGGACGACCAGGCCGCCGACCAGCATTTCGGCTTTGATGGCAGGAACTGCCTCACTCCGACACTGGACTCACTGGTCTCCACAGGACTGAAATTCAACTTGGCATTCTGCGCCTCGTCGGTTTGCGGTGCCTCACGCTATTCCCTGCTCACCAGCCGCTGGCCCTCGCGCAACACCAGCGACACCTTCATTGCTCGCTACCCGCTGGGAACACTCGGTCGCTTCGGCGTGTCGGACACCGAACTGGAGCGTGACGGCCAGAACATCGGCGCTTGGCTGCAAAAGGCCGGCTATCGCACCGGCTTTGTCGGAAAATCCCACGTGCTCGATGACGAGTTGAACTTTACCACCAATTGGCCATCCAAGGGACTCATCACCTATTCCAAGACCGCTGATCCTGCCGCCGATGCCGCAGTCAACGCGGCCATGCAGCACAACCACCGCATCGTCTGCCAAGACATGCGCGCGCTGGGCTTCGATTATGTCGACGGCTTCTACCACGCCAACCTCAAGGAACTCTACAATGACAAACTGAACGTGCACAACCAGGAGTGGATCACCAGCCGGGCCCTGCGTTTCATCGAGGAAAACCGCAACCAGCGCTTCTTCCTCTACATGGCGCCCACCATCAACCACGGGCCGGTCAACAACAACCTCGACTACACGCTGCGTGCCAACAAGGCCTACACCAGCGCCGGCTACCTGCCCGACGAGGACTACTCGTTCATGCCGACGCGTGCGTCGATCATCACTCAGGTGCAAAACGCCGGCAAGGACCTCATCTCCGCCCGCGAGACCTGGCTCGACTACTCGGTCAAGGCCATCCTCGACAAGCTCACCGCCCACGGCATCCGCAACGACACGCTGATCATCTTCACCTCCGACCACGGCGAGAAGACCCTTTCCAACCCGACTATCTGGGGCAAAACCTCGCTCTTTGACTTGGGCCTGAAGGTGCCGCTGGTGATGAACTGGCCCAATGGCATCGCCAATCCCGGCCGCCCCTACAACGAATTGGTCAGTCATGTGGATATCGGGTCGACGCTGCTCGCGCTTGCCGGAGCTTCCAACCTGCCGACCCGTCCGGTGGATGGCGTCAGCCTGGTGCCGGTGTTCAACGGCAGCAACGCGGCGGTGCGCAGCGACGTATTCGGCGAGATTGGCTATGCCCGCGGCGTTCGCACCAAGACCCGCAAATACATCGCCGTCCGCTACACGCCCACGATTTACAGCCAGATCGCGAGTGGTTTCCGTTGGCCGGAATACAACGCCAATTCGCAGCTGACGGGCGGAACGATCCCGCGACCCTATTACGTCAACAACAGCGGTCTAGGGGGAGGCGTCGCGGATAGCAACCCGACCTACTTCGACGATGACCAGCTCTACAATCTGACCAGCGATCCTAACGAAAACACCAACATCTATGGTCAAGAGCCCGCCACCGCCTACGACCTCAAGAAGCGCCTCGCCGACTACATCGGCGGCATCCCAGACCGCCCGTTCCGGCAGTTCAGCGACAGTTCCAAGGAGTTCTCACCCGCCCCGACTGCAGCGCCTCAACCGCCCCAGGCGCTTCAAGGGCAGTTCCAAGGAGTCAATCAGGTCAAACTCGACTGGACCGACGCCGCCAACAGCGAGCTCGGATACGTCGTCCGAAAATCCGTCAACGGAGGCCCGTTCCAGATCATCGATGAAAAGCCAGCGGGAGTCACCACCAGCAGCGTCCCGGTGGACGCGGGCGTGGAGGACATCGTTCTGCAAGTCTCCGCCTACAACTCGCAGGGTGACACCGGTGCCGCGAGTCCGGTGGATCTGCTCACGCCGAACTCCTGGCGTTTCAGAACCTTTGGCACCGCCGATCCGACTCTCATCGCGCCCTCCAGCCAATGGAGCGCCGATGCCGACGGCGATGGGCAAACGAACTTGTGGGAGTATGCCTTCGGCACCAATCCACGGCTGACCTCCTCGGTCGCCCGTTGCGAGCAAGGAATTAGCACGGTGGGAGGAAACTCCTTCCTGGAGTATCGGGTGCCCCGCGACTCCCGCAGAAACGTGCAGATTGCCGGCTCCGTCTCGGAGAACCTCTCCTCGTGGTCCACCGGCGCACCGGCCTGCGTGGTCGCCGAGGATCAGCCTGCCCACCTGCTTTTCCGGAGCGCCGTCCCGGTGAACGAGCGCCCGCGGCAATTCATCAGGGCTGAAATCGCAGTGCCATGAGCGAACGATTCACAAGCCTCAATCCGATGCCCAGCCACAACAGAACACTCATGAATACTTCATTTCCAATCCACAAGAGGCATCAGGTCACGCCAAAGGGTATCACTCTCGTCGAAGTGCTGGTCGTCATCACGATCATTGTGGTGCTGGCCGCCCTTATGACCGTTGGCGTATCGAGGGTCAGATCCGCGGCGCGGGGGGCCACTTGCACTTCCAACCTGAGGCAGATCGGTGCGGCAATTCTTTCTCATGCGTCCGACAACAACGGCCAGTTGCCACCGCTCGAAGACAGAACCAACCCTGGCGATGGATTAAAGGGGATCTGGCCGCAAATCATCGCGGATGGCGGCCATCTCCCTAAAGCCATCAACAGCGCCGGTAAACTTTCCAGCGGCGCCGGCGTCTGGGCTTGCCCTGACTGCACGATCGTGCAGCCCAACTACAACGGCTACGGCGCGGCCGAAGGGACTGTCATGAAAGTCAAAAGGAGCTCGGTGCCCGACTCCGGCTCCCTCCGCCTCGGCCAGATCCCCAACCCCGAGCGGACCTGGCTCGTTGGCGACACCGCGAATTTCCCTAAAGACCTCAAATCGGGCTGGTATGCGATTTGGGCCAATCCCAAGCAGTGGAGCAACTCCCATTCCCCGGCCGCACGGCACTCGGGAAAGGTCAATGTCTGCATGGTGGACGGCCACGTCGAGAGCTTGACGATGAAGGAGCTTCTTGCGCCGGAGCAAAACCACACGATGATCCGATAGCCAGCGGTTGCTTTGATATGTCAGCGTGTTGCATGCTGGCAAAATGGATCGGGACTTCAGCCGCCGGGTCCGTCACCCGCGCCAACCCGCCGGGTTTTCTCAGCGCTTCTTCTTTTTGCCAACCGGTTCCCCGGCATCGACCGATTGATCCACGCTGCGGTAGGTCGTCCTCCCATTGGATCCGGTGAGGAAGATGACATAACCGCGGTTGGCATTTTCAGCCGGCCAGCGGGTGGAGGCGAAGATTTTATCCCCCGCGTCGCTGCGGTCACTCAGGGTGATGTTGTAGTGATTGTGATGAACAGGTTCGGTGGGGCGCGACTTCACGCCCGTCCCCGCTTCAAGAACCACCTCGTTGCCGCCAAGTTTCAACACCACGGTTTTCGCGGAACGGTTGATGAAGAAATAATCGCCCGCTTTGAACGAGTCGTCGTCAAGCCTGACGACGAAGGGGACCAAGCCGGCGGGCTTTTCCGAAGCCAGCAGGACGGCGAACGACTTGCCTTCAGCGGGCAGAGTGAGACTGCAAAGCGGAACCTCGCTGTCAGGAGCCTTGAGCTCCACCGAGCGGGCGGACACCGCCACGGGCCCGGAGAATCCCGACGAGGGCAGATCAAGCACTGCGGATTTCGACTCCTTGGTTTGCAGGAACACCTTCGCCGGCTGCTGGCCAACTTCGCAGGCAAGAAGGTGCAGCATGATTGCTTTTTCGGATTTGCCTGCGCCACGGGCATTCGGGATGGCAGCGGGCAGGCAGGTGAAGGTGAGGAGCAGGAGCGGCAGGCGGAGTATCATGGGTCCGGAGGGTGGGTCGTTTGCGGAAAAGGCGTTATTCGGCCGAAGCCGTGGGCGTCAACTCCTCGTCAACCGCCTGATAGATGAGGCGGCCGCCCTGGCTGCGGTAGAAGAAGATATAGCAGCGACCCTTGTCCCTGTGCGGCCAGCGGGTGTTGGCGAAGGGGCGGGCCTTGCCCTTGTCCGGCTCATAGAAGGTGACCTGATAGTAGGGTTTCCCACCGCGTGGCGGTGCCTTGGCGAAGACCGCCACGCGCGGCTTGATGAGCACTTTGGTCTCACCAAGAGTGGCTCCCAGCATGACCTCCGAGGCGTTGAAAAACAGCACGCTATCCGCGCCGAAACGGGACTCCCCGCCATTGACGAGATGGACCTTGTAAGTGGCTCCGGCCGGTTCCAGCAGGATGATGAAATCCCTGCCCTCCGCCGGCAGCACGACGTTGGCAACGGCGCGGAAGCCGGATTCCTGCTTGGCGTCCGGAACCGCGAGGGCGAACTCGCGGGTGCCGGGCTTGAACGGATCGCTGAGGCCGCGCGCGCCGATCTGGACGGCGTCGCCGGCCGCGCCGCCGGACAGCAGGTGGAGCTTGACGACCGGCCCGCCCGGGACGAGCAGCAAGGCGCGGACGCCTGTTGGATTGGACTCCGTGGCGGCGGCCAGGGAGCCGGCGCAACAAGCGGCGACCCGAAGGAGGTGGAACAAGAGACGGAACATGGAGCCGGAGGGGTGTTGGAGTGGTTTGCGGGGCTTCAGGAGATTTCCCGGGAATCCAGGTAGCGGAAGGAGACGAGGTTGAAGCGGCGTCCGAAGGTGAGGTTGACCTTGGATTTCGGAACGGGGTCGTAAGCCTTGTCCGAGGGGTCGAGGTAATCGGGCACGCGCTGGACCATGGCTTCACACCATGAGCGCGCCAGCACGTTTTTGCCGGAGGCATCGCGGGCCTCGCCGTAGCCCCGGATCACGAAGGTATCCCCGCGCACCGCAACCAGCGGACCCAGCGTGGTGAGCAGGTCGGCCTGTTTCACATAGCCGGGGGCGGCGACCGCCTTGGCACCGGCCTCCGCCTCGGGGAACGGAAACCCCTGGTCACCGGCCTCCGCCACGCTGAGGGCGCGCTCGCCCTCGCGGAAGGCCGCGTTGATGGAGACTGCCGGATCATCGAGCGCGCTCTGCAACGGACCGGACAGCGCCAGATCCTTGTCGCTGCCGGGACGGCGGTTGATGAAGTCCGCGAGCGAGAGGAAGGGGCCGCGGCTGCGCACCTGTTGGACCATGGCCTTGGCGAGCTCTTCGATTTGTGCGTCCTTCAGACTGCGAAAGCCGAGCCACTGGTCCCGGCCGGCGGAATCGCCGAGGGTGGCATCGTCAATTTCAGGGGCACCCGGCTCAAGCAGCGAGGCGACCGGTGTCCCCTCGGTCTCGACCAGATCCGGATTTTTCTTGAGGCCGGGTGTCGGGCTGACGGGAACCTTGGCGCCCTTGAGACCCGAGAGAAAGCCTCTCCATGCCGCCACCGAAGTGGAGTTGACGTTGAACATGCCATCCACCATCAGATAGGAGGCCATCCGATCCGCCGCTTCAGCCGCGGGCTTGTTGGCTGAAAAGATCGCATCGAGCGTGGCCTTGGGATCGGAGGACCAGGCTCTCATCCGCTCGTTGGGCAGCGGCTGGTAAATGTTTGGGTCGGTGGCGAGGAACGATTCCAGCCGCTCTTTTTGTTCCCGGTAGGCGGTGGAACTGTTTTTGTGGGCGGAAGTGGTGCGCGGCTTGATGGAGGAGTAGAAATAGGTATCCCAGAGGGCCTGATTCGCGAGATACGAATGATCCGCCGCATCCCGTCCGGCAAGCGTGCCGCGGACCTCGCCGGGTGCGAAAATGGAGGGCGCGAACGAGTTGGAGATCGCATGGCTGATGGATGGCTGCAGGAACCATGATTTCTCGCCGCGGTTCTGACCGAACTTCGTCCCCTCGGCCGCCCCGTGCTGAAGGGCGCCGAGCGAGTGAATCGGAGCCCGCGGGATCGAACGGGTGATGACATGCGAGACGCCGCCGGCAGCACCATACTCCGCGCCATAATAGCCCAAGCCGTTGCTGTCACACTCGATGATCGGGCTGTTGAGGCTGTTCACCCGCCGCATGCCGACTTGCAGGGGGGAAGCCCGGACGATGTCCGAAGAGAGA
>JBIPMR010000219.1:0-6065 GCA_044369025.1 Luteolibacter sp. | reverse complement strand
CATGGCAACCCGCAGGTCAAGCTGGTTTCCGGAACGGTGGAAACGGGTGGTCTTCGGGCGTGATTCATCGATGAGCTGGCGCAGGACCACCGCCGCACAGGACTCGATCAACGCGCCGTGGCGGGCCACGGCTTCAGCATAGGCCTTGTCTGATCGTGAGGGTGTCGTCGAACCCCCATCCTGCGTGCCGGCGTCGGATACAGCAGGGCCGCAATGTCGCGCGCTACCCGACTGGGAGGCCGCATGTGCCGCCATCCATTGGCGGGTCGGTTCACTATCAGGGTGATCCAACAGGCGGCGGAACACCGGAACGATTTCCGCCCAGGTCAGCATCCACATGCGGTGCTGCGTCATGCGGATGACACATTCCTCCGGCGAGGGAAAATGATCCCGATCGGCGGCGCGATAACAAGCGGCCACCGGATGGCCGGCATATAAGGCAAGCACCTTCGCCGCATCCGGCGGCAGCGGCGCGGGAAACGCGGCGACGGCTTGGTCGAAGTGCGGCTTGACCTCGGCGATGCCGGCTAACGAAAGCGGATGGAGTGCGCAAGCCGGGGTTTCATTCCACCACTGGCTCAGCAAGCCCATGAGAAACCCGCCAGCGGGATCGCTGGCGAGTTTGAGACGACTCCGGGGGCTGGGCGGTGTGGCTAACAGTCGGTCGTTGTAGAGGCGGACCCAAGGGCGGCATCCGGGAAACCGTTGTTGCAGCCAGTTTTCAATGCGGCAGTCCTCCACCACATTGAGGAGGTGATGGAGGCCGGGTTCGGCTTGCATGATGTCCCTGGGCACGATGTCGCCGATGCGGGTGATCGCGCCATGGGCGGCTTCATGGAGGATCAGGCCGCGGCAGTAATCAGGCGGACGCAGGGTGAGGTCCGCGGGATCGGCGGTGATGATGCGCGTCGCCCAGTTGAACGACCACGGACAACCGGGCTCGCCGGTCTCCACGGTGATGTCCGGCAGGGATGAAGCAAGAGCGGCCAGGGATTGGAGTTCGGAGAGCATGTTTGGATTTTCCATTTTGTGAAAGAATATCTATCAGGCAAGGTCCGCGGCGCGGAGATGGGAGAGGATCGCCTTGCGGTCGGCGGCGTCGGGGTAGCGGTTGAGGTAGATTTGCTGGATGGAATCGCTGAGGGCCCTGCGGAGGTTTCCGGATGCTGATGTTGCTGATGGACTGCTGCAAAGCTGCAGCGTGGCGATGAGATTCCGGCGGCTCCCATCCTCCATTTTCAGGAGTGGATGGACGGCTTCCTCCGCCAGCGGCACATCATCCACCGCCGTCATGGCGGATAGCATTCCTGCATCGCGGATCGACTCCTCGATGACGCTCCATCTCACTACTTCCAAACCCTGGGCGCGGGAGCTTTCTAGCAGGCAATTTTCCGCATCCGGGCCGGTGACCATGCATTGCGCGGCATTGAGCGAACGCACGACACGATGTCCGCGGGAGCTGAGAAACTTGCTGGCTTTCTCCAGTTCGGTGGCGCTGAAACCACGGAGACATACGGCAATGGATGATTGTTTGAGGAGTGAGGTCATGGAGTTGAGAGTTGGGAGTTGGGAGTTGAAACGAGGGTCAAGATGTCAGGAGCTGCTCCAGATCTAGATCGGTGTCGTCATCGGCGGCGGCGCTCGCCATGAGGGCGGTCCGCTCCTCGACTTCCGGGAGGATCGCGAGAATTTGATCCGCTAGATTCGGAATCGTCGAGATAACCTTCGTTTCCACATCCTGGCGCAGGCTGAGGTTGTCGAGCCCATCGAAAGCTCCGAGGAGATCGAGCGATCGGGCGTCCAAATGCCCGCGGATCCACTTCCAGCCGATGCCCACGGGTTTGCAATCGTCCCATTGGAGGAAATCACCCTCCACGCCCATTTCATCGATGGCCTTCAGAGTGCCGTCGGTATCGACCTGATGGACTCGATAGATTCCTCCGGTTCTGTAGTGGTGACGGTTGCTGTTGGAAACAATTTGAATGCGGGTGCCGATTGGGACAGGTGTCATGATCTTATGCTTCAGGGGTTGGGGTTCTGGATTCGGGGGCGACGCAGGCATCGATGACTTTCTCCTTCAGTGCGGGCAGGCGTTCGACCAGGGCGATGCGAATTTCCGGACGGAGCCTGAGGGTTTGCAGGCCGTCGAAGGCGGAGAGGAGTTCGAGGGCTTCGACGGAGAGCTGGCCTTTGAGCCATTCCCAGCCGATGTCATTGAATTTTTCGCAGTCGCGCCAACGGATCCATCGGCCGGTCTGCCCGTGTTCGTCGCGCGCCTTGAGGGTGGAGTCCCCCCCGTCGATTTCGACCACGACGTAGCTCTCGCCTCGTCGGTAGTCGTGGTGTTCGAACTTGTCGATTGGGCGGATCCGGTCGCCCACCTTGAACGGGCATGGCGTGTTGTTGTTTCTGCGGAGTTGTCTCATGGGATGGCGGGTGTTGGTTTTTCGGAGAGGCCGACGGCGAGGGCGGGGGCGAGTTGTTCGATCAGGCGGAGTTCCTCATGCTTGCCGGCAAGCGCGAGATGCCATTGATAGATGTGTTGGAGACGCGGGAAAATCCACGGGCACCCGGCGGCCTTGTTGAAGAGGGCGGTGAGCTCGGAAACCCGCTCCACGCCATCCATCAGCCACAGCGGGAGCGTCATCGCGGAGCAGGCCAGCGCGGGTTCCTTCATCCAGGCATCAACATCACTATCAGGCCGCAGGATGATTTTGCGGATGCGGGCATGTGCGTTTCCGGAGATCGCTTGATACTGCCAGCCGAGTTTCCAGGGCGAATCGCCGAGGACCTTGGCGCATTGTGAAGCGAGCCGACGAAGCCCGAAGCGGAACATCAACCGCCCGAGACGGCGGGTGTGGTGATGGTCGCGCAATCTGTGAGTTGTCAGATATCTCTCCATCATGGCGCGGGTTTCGGCTGCTAGATTTGCAATGCCCTCATCGCGATTCCCGGTGTCCACCAGCACCCAGGCCTTGATCGCCGGCATGACCTCGCTGGTGAGTTCGAAGCGCCCGGTGCGGAATTCCTCCATGAGCCGGTCGATGATGCGGTTTTTCAGATCGAGGAATCGCCCCGGCGACAAGGCGGCGAGGTCGATGACGTCGGGCAGGTCCCCCGATGGAATGCGGAAGGTCATGAGGTCTTCCAGATCGGTGTCGTCCTCGTGCTGTTCGAGCAGGCGCACCATGGAGTTGAATGCCAGATAGGCCGCGATGACCAGACGCTTGGGGCACTGCGATGCCCGGGCGCGTTGCCAAATGCGGCTTGGAAATTCTTCCACGGTGACCGGGAGTCTGCGGGGGCGCTTGACCGCACCTTTCGCCGCGGCTTCGAGCAGCCTGCGCTCCACGGTGGATGGGCCTGGCAGGAACTCGCCGAGGAATGAGGCTTGGCGGAGAGGTTTCCAGTGGCGGCCAAAGCGGACAAACAAGCCGAATGCCGTGGGAGTGCGTTCGCCTGGCGGGAGTGCGCGGAGGATGCGATCCAGCATGTGATCCTTGGCGGCACCGCGGGTCAGGGATTCCTCATCCATGACCGGGTATTTGGACTGGGCATGGAAGTTTTCCCAAACGGCAAGGGCATGTTGATAGGCGTGGATTTCGGGTTTCAAATATGGAGTTTGGTTGTGGGTTAGTTGATAGATTTGAGAGTGATGAACCCCAAAATCACGGGCACGGATCGCCAGTGGCGCGGGATTGCGCTGAAATTCGAGGCAGGGACTTCTACCGCCGTCGGGCGGGTCAGGAGTCAGGAACCGCCGAATACCGGCGGCAGAAGTGTTAGCAGCGAGGTCCGTTCACTTGCATCACACTGACATGATGCCCGACCGGTCAGATTGCCGCAAGGTGGCTGCTTTCATTTGTGTCATAACAGGATCGGTTCCCTATGCCGCGTTCGTAAATCCCACCAAGTCGCGAATCCGCGAGGGATGGCGGATTTTCTTCAGCCCCTTGGCTTCGATCTGACGGATGCGCTCGCGGGTGACTTGGAAGCGCTTGCCGACTTCTTCGAGCGTGCGGGCTTGGCCGTCCTTGAGGCCGAAGCGGAGTTCGAGCACTTCGCGTTGGCGCTCGGTCAGGCTGCCGAGGGTAGCCGTGAGCTTGGATCTGAAAATCACGCCGGCTGCGGAAGTCCTGATCCGGTCGATTGGCTCCTGGGTTCTTGGTGGTGAATCTGAAGATGATTTGGCGTCTCTTGATGGCCAAAGGTCTGGCGCCATGGAGGGAAGGAACACCGAATCCACGGAACGGCAACGCTTTCGGCGACGATATCGGCGACCGCAAAGGTTGTCAAAATTCACCTAAAAGCATTTTGACAGCAAAGCAGGAAAATGTAGAATCCGGCATGAGAACAACGATTGACCTCCCGGACTCGCTTTTTCGCGAGGCGAAGACCCGCGCGGTCCAGCATGGGGTGAAGTTCAAAGACCTGGTGGCGCAATACATTGAAGCGGGATTGCGAGGACGAAGTAGCATTACGGACACCGCGCAGCGTGAGGTGGTGCCTTTGCCGATGTTTCGCAGTTCGAACGGGCCTGCAATTCCATCAAGAACCAACGCCGAACTTTTCGAAATCCTCGAACGCGAGGAAACCGATGCCCGGCAACCATGAAATCCGCAATGCTGGATCTGCCTGATGTGAATGTCTGGCTGGCACTGACGGACGACCGGCATGTCCAGCATCAGGCGGCGCGTCATTATTGGAACGAGCAACGAGCGGGCGGAATCGCGTTCTGCCGGGTTACCATGCTGGCGCTCCTACGATTGGTCACCCACCCCCAGGTGATGTCCGGCAACCCTTTCACGCATGCCGAGGCTTGGAATATCTACCACACTTACCGGAATCTGCCGATTATTCGCTTTCAGCCTGAAGCGGATACTTTGGAAACCACTTTTGCCGCGCTGACGTCCGACCAAGCCCTCCCTCACCGGCTTTGGACAGACGCCTATCTGGCGGCTTTTGCCATTTCCAGTGGTGCGCGCTTGGTGACCTTTGATCTTGATTTCGAGCGGTTTTCAAACTTGGAGATGTTGTTGTTGAAAGCCGCGATCACGCCGCGTTCGTGAAACCTATCAACTCGCGGATCCGCGAGGGATGGCGGATTTTCTTCAGCGCCTTGGCTTCGATCTGACGGATGCGCTCGCGGGTGACTTGGAAGCGCTTGCCGACTTCTTCGAGCGTGCGGGCTTGGCCGTCTTTGAGGCCGAAGCGGAGTTCGAGCACTTCGCGTTCGCGCTCGGTCAGGGTGCCGAGGACATCCTTGATCTTGCCCTTGAGCATCGAGAAACCGGCTTCTTCCATCGGGTTTTCAGCGGATTTGTCTTCGATGAAATCCCCGATGGTGGTGTCCGCCGAGTCGCCGACAGGTGTGCTGAGCGATACCGGGTGGCGGCTCATTTCCAGCACGGAACGGACCCGTTCGATCGGCAGGTGGACTTCTTCGGCGATCTCTTCCGGGGTGGGTTCGCGGCCGATTTCCTGAAGGAGTTGTCGTTCCACGCGGGCCAGCTTGTGGATGGTCTCGATCATGTGAACCGGGATGCGGATCGTGCGGGCCTGGTCGGCAATCGAACGGGTGATCGCCTGGCGGATCCACCACGAGGCATAGGTGGAGAACTTATAACCGAGGCGGTATTCGAATCTATCAACCGCCTTCATCAGTCCCATGTTTCCTTCCTGGATCAAGTCGAGGAACGGGATGCCGCGGTTGGTGTATTTCTTGGCGATCGAAACCACGAGGCGGAGGTTTGCCTCGACCATTTCTTGTTTGGCGCGCTGGGTTTCATCAAGGGAGTGGTGCAGGTGGTCACGGGCTGCGGCGAATCCCGCGGCGTCGTGCCAGAGACGCAGCTGGAGATCATGCCGCTTGGATTGGAACTCGCGGTTATCCGGATCGGCCCGAAGCAGGCGGTTGTATTTCGTAACATTTTCAGCGAATCCACCGAGACTCTCGCAGAACATCTCGATGACATCCGGCTTGAAACGGAAGCGGGGATACAGCTGCCCGAGTGCCAGGAGCTTCGCTTGGAAATCCGCCTGCATCTTTTTTCGTCCGCGGGGAT
>JBIPMR010000218.1:0-6068 GCA_044369025.1 Luteolibacter sp. | reverse complement strand
TGTAGAAGCTCTTGATTTCCTTGCGGAAAATCTCGGCGAGCGCGTCTTTTTCGATGCCGCGGCGGCGGTTGACGTAGGGCTGGCCGATCGGCATATCGATTTTGACGCAGCCGATGCCGGTGCCGTCCTGGCCGCGGTTGTGCTGTTTTTCCATGAGGAGAAACAACTTGTTGAGGCCCCAGAGGCAGGTGCCGTAGCGGTCGTAGTAGTAGGCCAGCGGTTTGCGGAGTCGCACCGCAGCGATCCCGCATTCGTGTTTGAGGAAGTCGCTCATTCGTGTTTGGAACTAATCATCACCCACCAATCACCCGGACGCGAACGCCGTCTTCAGGAACCATTCGCCCGAGGACCGTGCCGCCATCGCCAGCCTTGAGGGCGGCTTCGACATCAGCCTCGGCAACGATGGCCACCCAGCCGATGCCCATGTTGAAGGTGTGGAAACGATCTTCCGCATCGACGTGGCGGAGGAGTTTTTCGATGCCCGGAAGCTCCCAGCGCGGGATTTCGAGGTCGGCGCCCATTCCGCGGAACAGGCGCTCGAGGTTTTCCGGCAGGCCGCCG
The DNA here is from genome assembly GCA_044369025.1 of Luteolibacter sp. Lineage (GTDB taxonomy): Bacteria > Verrucomicrobiota > Verrucomicrobiia > Verrucomicrobiales > Akkermansiaceae > Luteolibacter. The sequence continues at coordinate 5,507 of JBIPMR010000218.1, read as the reverse complement.
CCGGTGATGTGGGACATCGCTTTGGGCTTCACGCCGGATTTTTTGAGATCGCGGGTGACATCGTGGTAAAGACGGGTGGGCTTGAGCCAGGCGTGGAGCTCCTCGTCGGTGACTTCGCCGGGGAATTCGTTGAGCACGCGGCGGACGAGCGACCAGCCATTCGCATGAATGCTGTCGGACGCGTAGCCGATCAACACATCGCCGACGGCGACGGTGGTGGGATCGATGAGGTCGGGCTTTTCGGCGCAACCGATGCAGAAGCCGGAAAGTTCGATGACGTCGACGGGGACGATGCCCGGCATTTCGGCGGTTTCGCCGCCGGCCAGGATGCAGTCGCAGGCTTCGAGATAATCGGCCATGCCGGAAATGAGGCGGGTGATTTTCTCCTCATGCAGGGCTGCGATGCCGATGTAATCGAGGAACAACAGCGGATCGCCGCCGGTGGTGAGGATGTCGTTCACGCTCATCGCGACGAGGTCCTTGCCCGCGGTTTCGAGCAGATCGTGTTCCAACAGCAGCTCAAGTTTGGTTCCGACCCCGTCGCAACCGGTCATCATGACCGGCTCCTTGTAGCTGCTCAGATCGTAACAAGCGGCGAACAGCCCGAAGGCTCCCCACAACTTGCGTGTCTGTTGAGTCCTGCGCACATGAGTGCCGATATCGCCCACCAGTGCGGCCGCTTTACGCGTGTCCACCCCGGCCTGTTGGTAAGTTAGCTTGCCCGCCATAATTCCGCTGCGGGAGTTCTACAAGCCACCTCCCCCGCGTCACGAAGAATTTCCGACGAACTTGATTTAGCCGGATTTCACGCCGCCGGGTGTCCGATGCGGTTCTTCGAAGTGCCGGATCCGGTGGGTGGGAGAGGGCGATTCCCGGGGTGTTGTGCAGACCCAAATCAGGGGGCGCACCGCCCGCCAATGGCCGCACCCTGAAAAATTTTACCGAGATTCCAAATACCCGCACCCTTCACGGATCTCGAAAAAACCTTGGCCTTCGAGGGGACCCACAGGGGGCCAACCCTGATTTTTCGAAAAACAATGACAGCCGAGCGCTGAAAACGTTCAAAAAAAGATTGCCAACCCAAAACGATTATCATAATCGTCAGAAAGATTAACGACGCCGACATTCAATCCTTTTTGATTATCCGCAAAATCGACCGAGCACCACTCCAAAATCCGAATCGATCATGATCAGCCAGCCCGCCCCATCCATCCATCTCGACCCAGGTCTTGAGATTGGCTACGGCAGCGCCCTCGCCCGCTTCGGGCAAGAGGTGGTGCTTACCGGTGGCACTCATTTCCTGCTGGCCCGCAACGGCCGCGGTAAAACCACCCTGCTCCGCACGCTCGCCGGCACCTTGAAGCCGGTTTCGGGCAAATTCCGCAACGCAGGATACGTGCAATATCTTCCCGAGGATCTGCGCTTCGATCCAGAGATTACTCCGGCAATGGTTTTCCGGATGCTGCTTCCCAAGGCCCGGCTGCAGGAAGCGCTCGATCTCGCAGGTCGCATCGAGCTGGAGGTCAGAAAGCCCTACGGCCGCCTTTCCACCGGCAATCGCCGCAAGACCAGCCTGATCATGGCGGAGTTTTCCGTGAAACCGGATGGCGGCAATATTCTTCTGCTCGATGAGCCGTTCAGCGGACTGGACGCCTTCGCCCGCCAGGCCTTCGAGGAAATCTGGAAACAGTCCGCAGCCAACGTGCTGCGTGTGGTGAGCTGCCACCCCGATTACGATGCGATGGAAATGCCCAGCGCGCTGATGATCGAAGGGCTCAACGCCCGCCATCTCCACGAATCCGGCCAAACCTGGAGCGGCCTCAAGAACCTGATGAACTGACCGACCCCACCGATTTCCCTCACCCGCCATGAGACTTTTCCGACTTACATTTGCCACGATTTTCCAGCGTAAAGCCTGGGCGATTTGCGCGCTTGCGGTGATTGCCCTGCCATTCGCGCTGCCGCTGATTTCCAGCGCCACCGAGAAGCCGCTGCTCGTGCAGCCGGCCCGGATCCTGGCCGCCTGGGGGACACTCTGGACCTGCACTTTGCTCTGGGGGCTGTTCACCGCCGCCCGCGAGGGTGAAACCAACGCCAAGACCGGTGTCGGCGAATATTTCCAAACCACCGGAGTTTCCGCGACCCGCCAACTTTTTGAAATCTGGCTCGCCGTCGTTTCGTTCATCGCGCCGCTCGCCATCATCACCGGACTCATCTGCCAGCTCGCGGCGGCACCGGCTGATCCTGCCGAGCAGTCGATGTGGTGGATCCTGAATCTTCAATATGTCGCCCTGTTCCTGCTGGTGACCACGCCTTTGTTCGCCTTGGCGACCGCGCTGGCTTCGCGCTTCGGGGGCATCACCGGCTTCACCGTCACCTTGCTCATCGCCATCTATGGCCTCTACGGAGTCGGCTATATCGAGCACCTGCTGAAGCTTGAGGAAAATCCCATCCTCCGCGGCCTCTGGGTTTACTCACCTCACTACAGTTTCGCGGATCTCACCCAGCGCCTGCTCTTCAAAAGAGGATCGCTGCCGGCCGGAGCCTTCTGGAACATGGCCCTCTATTTCGCCGGAATCCTGGGCGTCTATCTGGGCCTCTCCCGCCTCACCTTCCGCACGAAGATTACTGCGTAAGTCTCAACGTCTTAAAGTCTAAAGGTCTGAACGTCGAATAAGCTCCGCGCCACCCCTTCACCCACTTCCGCCCAGCAACTCTCCGACCTCTTTCTCTCCCAGACCTTCAGACCTTCGACTTTCAGACCCTCTTCCTCTCCCAACCTCTTTTTCCCATGTCACGCATCACCACCAACGCAATATCCGCCTGCCTCATCGGCACCGGCATGTTCGCCTGGGCGTTTGCCGGACGCCCGCTGGTCGCGGACGCAAATTTGAAAGCGCCGCTCAATCCGTTAGGAATCAATGGCAGCCCTTACGGCGAGGTTTTCGCCATGGCCATGCAGGGGCCCATCGACACCTACTTCCACGGCGGCATGGGCCTCGGCGTCCATCGCCACGAGGATGGCAAGTCCTGCGATTCCCGCGAGGTCCCATCAGAATCTGACACGTCAGCCGAATCGGCCGCGCCGCTGGACGGCGGCTTTGAAAATTTCCTCACTGCCTTGCGCCGGATGTCGGAAGTCAGCACCAACCCCAAGGCTGCCAGCGACGCCCACAAGCGCTATCTGCGCCGCCAGACCGAAGACAAGCTGCGCTTCGCCTATCAGCTCGATCCGGCGCACTATGGAAACTACAACGCCCTCAACTTCTTCCTCACGGAACCCAGCGTCGGCACCCGTCCCGAGCTGACTCCTTCCGCCGCCAAGCTCGCGCAGGACACCATCCAGTATTGCCTCAAGCAGGACCATGACCCGCGCCCGGCGCTCACCGCCGCCGCCGCCGCGACCAACATGATGCACCTGATGTTCGCCGACCTGCAAAGCGAGAAGCCCAAGTTCACCACGCCACAGATGCGCCGGTGCCTGGACGTGCTCGACCACTGCATCGCCCGCTACCAAACCCTGGCCCGGGAGTGGGACCAAACCCAAAACTGGGAACGGCTCTCACCCCAGCGCATCGCCGAGTGCGAGGACCGCTTCAACTTCATTTGCAAAATCCGCGACGCCGCCGAAAAAACCGTCCTCCGCCTCGAAGGCAAAGCCCAGCCGCAAGCGTCCAACTAAGCCTCTTCCTTTCAGCTTTTCAGTTTTCAGAATTTCAGCCTTTTCCCGAAAATGTCCGTCCCATCCGCCATCGCCGAACCGCCACCACTTCCGGGTTACTCCCCGGCAGCGGCCCCGGCGCGATTCGCGGCGGGCATGACCGGTTCGGATCTGCTAGGTATGATTTTCCGCGTCTGCCGCGAGTTGCGTGTTTCCGACATCCAGATGCGCGCCGAGCGCCCGGTTTACATCCATACCAACAAGGGCATGGAGAAACTCGATTTCCTCGGCATCCTCTCCGCCGGCAACATGGACGAGATCCTCAAGGAACTCATCCGCAACCGCGAAAGCGGCAGCCACGGCTTCGGCCAGGATCAAGGCATGGACCAGCGGGTGGATGAAAAAATCCGCCTTGCCATCAAAACCTTCGCCGAAACCCGCGTCGCCGATTTCTCCTGCGACGGCGTGCCGATGGGCAGCAACGGCGAGCGCTCCGGCCGCCTGCGGATTCAAGCCCACCTCAGTTCCTCCGGCCTCGGCGTCACCTGCCGGATCCTCAACGACTACATTCCGGAACTCGAATCGCTCGGCATCGACCCCGATACCACCGACACCCTTCGCCACGGCGTCCTGAAACGCGCCGGACTCTGCCTCGTCACCGGCCCGACCGGCTCGGGAAAATCCACCACCCTCGCCTCGCTCATCGACTGGGCGCGCCGTAATCATCCAAAGCACATCGTCACCGTCGAGGACCCGATCGAGTATCAATACCCCGACGACATGGATGATCCGGATTATCCCGGGCATCGCATTCCTTCTCCCAGCATCGTCACCCAGCAGGAAGTCGGCCGCGATCTCCACTCCTACCGCCAAGGGCTCAAGGATGTTCTCCGGAAAGCACCCCACATCATCCTGCTAGGAGAAATCCGCGACCGCGAGGCCATGGAAACCTGCATGGAAGCCGCCCAGACCGGTCACCTCGTGCTCTCCACCCTCCACACCACCGGTGCCGTCAAGACCATCGGCCGGATCCTCGAACTCTACCCGAAGGACAGCCACACCTCGGTCCTCAGCCGCCTCGCGGAGATCCTGATTTTCATCCACTCCCAAGGACTGCTCAACGGCCTCCAACGCCGCGTCCTCACCTACGAATTTCTCCAGAACAACGACGACGCCGTCTCCAGCGCGATCGCCAACTACGACGGCGGCGCCCGCTCCCTCGAAGATGTCATCCGCCGCGCCGGCAACATCGAGTGGGACTCCAATCTCCGCCGCCTCATGAATCAGGGCCTCATCACCCAGGACACCTTCGAGAACTCCAAGATGAACAAAAATGACGACGGCGAATGAGATCCTGCGCGATCACGTAATCTCCATTTAGTTAAAACATATTAGACATCAATCATCACGCATTAAATTGATTATAAGGGACTCAAAGGCTGCGCACCACACCCCCGATCTTCAACTTTCTTCCTCTTCCTCTCCGACCTTAAGACCTGCGACTTTCAGACCTTAAGACTCTTTAAACCGCCCTTTCCGAGAACCGCCCACCCACGAAGAACTCAGAATCCTTCGAGTCCCGGGGCACTCTCCAACCGACAAAAAACAAACACCATTGAATAGATAGACTAGAAAATAACACACTATGAAACTGACCAACACCCTGTCCATGAAGCGCAAGTCCGGCATGACCCTCCTCGAATTGACGGTCGTCATCCTCGTCTTGCTTTCCCTCATCTCGATCCTCTTCGTCGGTGCCCGCGCCTGGAAGAAAGGTTCGGACCGTTCCGCCAACCTGATGAACATCCGCAATTGCCAACAAGCGATGCGCGGCTTTGAAAACATG
>JBIPMR010000567.1:0-3519 GCA_044369025.1 Luteolibacter sp. | reverse complement strand
CGCCGCCGATGGCGTTGCCAGCCGTCACTACGTGTTGATCTACGATTCGGTCCCCGGTGGAACGGGCTATCTGCATGAGCTGTTAGCCGATGGAGCGGAAACGCTCATCCACGTCATCCGCCTCGCGCTGGAGCACATCAAGGGTTGCACCTGTAATGCGGATCCGGGCAAGGACGGCTGCTACCGCTGCGTCTATCAATACCGGCTGGGTCGCGACATGGCCCTCGTTTCGCGCGACCGGGCGCGTGCTATTCTGGAGGCGATCGAAGGCAACCTCGACCAACTCGAAAAGGTGGCCACGGTGGCGGACATCTACGTCAACCCGAACTTCGACTCGGACCTGGAAGCGAAGTTCATCGAAAGCCTGCGCCGGCTTGGCGGTAAGAACGGGCTGCCGGGTGTGCGTCTCGTCAAAGAGATCGTGCAGGGCAAGTCGGGCTACCTGCTAGAGGTCGGCACCCAGCGCTACTGGATCGAACCGCAGGTGGACCTCGGGCCGAACGATGGAGTGATGATTGCATCGCGCCCGGACTTCGTGCTGTGGCCGGCAAAGAGCGGTTCACCGCGGCGGCCAATCGCGGTGTTTTGTGACGGCTGGGCGTTTCACAAGGACATCACCCGCGACGATGCCGCCAAGCGCAACGCCCTGCTCGCCAGCGGCAAATTTTGGGTCTGGGCGGTCACCTGGCAAGAGGTGATGGCGGCCATCGGCGGCAGTTCGGAAACCGACTTGGGCGACAGCCTGGAGTCCATGGCGCTCAGCGATCTACCTGCGCAGCTAAAGGGAATGATCGATGCCGCGCATTGGACCCGCCACTCGGTTGCCGCGCTCCTTCATTGGCTGGAGGCTCCTGTGACCGATGGCAAGGATGGGCGGGCGCTTCGATGCGCCAAGCATGCCGGGGCCACGGCCTTCCGGATGATCCCGGATCCTCGCAAACCGGAAAGCGCCGCCCAGCGGGCGCAACTGGAACTGTTCTGGAATGAAGTGCTCGGCACCCTGCCATGCGAAAAGCCAGCCAAGGCAATGGCAAGCGGCAACCTCAACGAGTTGCTACTCATGTTCCGCTACTGGATCACGCCAGCTCTGGCCGATCCCGAAGGCGCTGTGCCGAAGAGTCCCGGCTTTCTCGTGCTCGACCCCGCCGCAGCCGAAAGTGAACTGGAGCAACACTTGAGCTGGCGGCGCTGGTTGTGGATGTTCAACACCTTGCAGCACCTGCCCGGCGTCTTCCTCGCGACACGTGAGAGCCTGCTCGGCCAGGATCATAACGCCATCACGCCCATGGACGGTGCCAAGCCAGCCAGCGGTGGCGGACAGGCGGCACAGGCCGCCGGCTGGGCGGACGTCATGGACCAGGTGATGGAATTTCTGCAACCGGGGCTGAAGGAACTGCTTGATGCAGGCGTGCCCGTTCCCGACGAGGTGGGTTTCGAGCTGGAGGAGGACGGCGAAGTGGTGGCCGAGTGCGAACTCGCCTGGACCACCCGCAAGGTGGTGCTACTCCTGGAACCCCATGCCGATACCGCTGCAATCTGGACCAAACGTGGTTGGCAGACGGTCACGGCTTCGCCCGGATGGCCCGGACAACTCACCGCCAAGCTCAACTCGGATCCATCTGCGGAGCCGGTCTAATTCCTAACCAATAATCTTCATGAACCTCAAAGTAGCACTCGCTCAGGATTTCCTGTCCAACCTCTCTAAACTGCCGTCGGCGATCCAGTCGAAGGTGCTCAAATGGGCGCTCCGCTTCCAAAGCGACCCGACAGCAAGCAGTATCAACTACGAAACGATCAAAGGCGCGCGCGACAAGAACCTCCGTTCGGTGCGCATCGACCAGGACTGGCGCGGCATCGTCTTCAAACCGGACAAGGGTGATGTCTATGTGCTGATGTATGTGGACAAGCACGACGACGCCTACCGCTGGGCGGAGACCCGTCGTGTGGCGATCAACCCGGTGACCGGGGCCATGCAGCTCTTCGCGGTGGAACGTGCGGAGGATGTATCTGACGCCCCTATGACCCAGCCCATGGCTGCCGAATCACCGGTGGCAGCTGCACCGCTCTACGCAACTCTCACGGATGCCGAACTGCTCAGCATCGGCACGCCCGAAGAGATGATCCCGCAAGTGCGGCACATCCGCTCCGAGCAGGAGTTGGACGTCATGCAGGATCGTTTGCCGGTGGAAGCCTACGAAGGTCTCTTCCTCATCGCGGCCGGCGACACCGTTTCGGAAGTGCTCATCTCTCGTGAAACCCGCGTGGACAAGAAGGTGGACACGGAGGACTTCGCAACGGCGCTGCAGACCGCCGAGTCCCAGGCCCGCTTCGTGGTGGTGGACGACCCCGACACCATGACGGCCATCATGAATGCGCCGCTCGCCCAGTGGCGGGTGTTTCTCCACCCCACCCAACGCAAGCTCGCCGACTCGGATCGCAACGGCCCGATGCGCGTGCTCGGCGGCGCTGGCACCGGCAAGACGGTGCTTGCCATGCACCGCGCCAAGTGGCTCGCGGAAAACCGACTGGAGGAAGGGCAGAAGGTGTTCTTCACCACCTTCACCCGGAACCTGGCCCAGGACATCGAGGAGAACCTCAAAACGCTCTGCGGTCCGGCGGTCATGCAACGCATCGAGGTGCAGAACCTCGACGCATGGGTCCACGGGTTTCTGCGCAAGCATCAGTACGAATACACCATCATCTTCGACCGCCGGAAAGGGCCGGCGGCGGACGCCTGGAATCTCGCCCTCGCGGCTGCGGACACTTCCCTCGGCCTGCCTCCGGGATTTTACGAGGAGGAGTTCGAAAACGTGATCCTCGCCCAAGGCGTTAGCACCCGGGACGAATACCGCCAGGCCCGCCGCAAAGGACGCGGCACCGTCCTCACCCGCAGCAAGCGCGATGCCATCTGGCCGGTGTTCGAAGACTATCGCGCGGCGATCACACTGCGCAAACTCAAGGAGGTGGATGATGCCTACCGTGACGCCGCCTCATTGTTGAAGGAGCATCCGACCTCCTACGCCTCGATCGTCGTCGATGAGACCCAGGACTTCGGGCCGCAGGCGCTCAAGCTCCTCCGCGCCATGGTCCAACCCGGCAAGAACGACCTCTGCTTCGTTGGCGATGGTCACCAGCGGATCTACAACCAACACCGCGCCTCCATGAGCGCTTGCGGCATCGACATCCGCGGTCGGGGTCGGAAGCTCTACCTGAACTACCGGACCACCGAGGAAATACGTCGCGCGGCGGTGGCCTTGCTCGAAGGCTGTGAGGTGGACGACCTCGACGAAGGCTCGGACGAGGTGAAGAAATACAAATCCATATCGCGCGGCCCGGAGCCAGCGTTCATCAATGTGACCCATCTGGAAGACGCCTTCGCCAAAGCAGTGGACGTCGTGTCCGTGGCGCTGGCGGCAACCCGTTCCGTGTGCGTCATGGTGCCCACCAAACATGAGGCCCAGGAGACGCTTAAAGCCCTCAAGGCCGCCGGCGTCGCATCCACCCTGATCGGCCCCAACG
>JBIPMR010000878.1:0-2540 GCA_044369025.1 Luteolibacter sp. | reverse complement strand
GCTACCATGCACCGCGCCAAGGGACTTGAGTTTGACGAGGTCGTCCTGATCGCCAAGCCGGGCCGCACGCCCGGCAGCACCCAGCAGTTCGACAAGCAGCGCCTCGAATACGTCGCTCTGACACGCGCCAAGAGGAACGCCACGGTGATCCGGCTGGAGTGAGTCGACAAATTACATCCTGATAGTCAATTTAACCAGCCAGACACGCCCCCCCTCCACCTCCATCTGGATGAGTTCGTTTCGGAGGCAGGGTCTTAAGCGCCGTGCGCCTGACTCGCCACGACGGTTAGATAGCAAACTACCTGACCGGGCCTCACCCTTCCATATCCGGAAACAATGTCGGAGTGCCTTCTTCGGTGTCTGCATTTTCCGGTAGCTGGTCGCCATCCAAAATGTGGGACCGCTGGTCCCGTAGTCGCACCAGCGCTTTGTTATGGATGAATCTCACACCATCAAAGACGTTGATGGCTCCCGCCTCATTGGCCGTCCACTTCAGCAGCGCGTAGCTGGCCGCCTGATTGAGCGAATCAAAAGCCCGCTCGCCGATTCGGCAACGGCAAGATGCCAGACTACGGGAACCGGTATGGGCAAATCGGAGGTCATCCTCCAGCAGGAACGGCACCAGCGGGCGGTCCGGCGACTTTGACAAGGCAGGATGCTGCGAATCGCGGTGCGCAACCCATAGTGCCCACAGCTTGTCTTCGTTCTTCACCGGATTGAGCGGCAGATAGAGCCAGGTGCCAGCAGGAAACAACTCAAGCCCGATCCCTGTCGGCGAAGCCGCCGTCACATCGGGCAGCACTGTCGATGGCGCGAATTGGTCAGCCTCGGCGGCAACCGGCAGCCGGATCAGAAACTCAGCCCCCGGCTGAAGGCAGTGTGCCGGCCCAGAGGTTTCGGCGTTCCACGCGCTTCCAGACCAGACGAGACGGAGTTCCGAGTAATTCATGAAGATTAGCTGTGTAAGTTAGAGCGAGGCCATCGAACCCTACCCCGCCACTACCGTCGAGAAATAATCACCGATTCTACGTCGCAGAGACCTATGATACACATGATGCGGTTACTCGCAAAAAGGGACATGGGTGAGGGTCGGTGATCGTTGTGGGTTGGATTGAGTCAGGATTCGGTTTCATTAACCATCACACTCCTCCGGCGGCGGCAAATCGTAGGGCAGCTTGAAGTGGTGGAACACGTCCCGGGTCCGGTTGTAAATGTCCATCTCGCTCATCCCGGCGCGCTCCATCATCAGGTTAAGCGGCACGAAGTTTTTCTTGATGAAGTTGATCAGGTCCATCGGGTCGTATTCGACGGCGGCGTTGGGTTCGCCGAGGCGCTTGTAGCCGCTGAGGTTCGGCAGCAGGCACATCGTCATCATCGTGAGCGTCTCGGTGCGGAGGTCGCAGAAAAAGAACCAGTAGGGCCAGACGCGGTGGAAATGCTGGTAAAACTTCCGCACCTCCGGGATAGAGTAGAGTTCCTGCGGGTCGTCATTCCAACCTTCGACGAGGAACTGAAACTTGCCCATCATCGCCGCGAGTTCCGGGCCCTCGGGCAGGGCGGCCGGGCCGAAGGTCTTGAGGAAATGCGCGGTCTTGCAGTGGCGGACCTGCGGCTCGCTGAAGATCACCATGATGGCGTCGTGTTCGTCGATCATGGTCAGTTCATGGTGGGGTCGAAACCCCGGTTGACGATGTTCATGCCGAGCGCCATCAGAGTGGCCTTGGCCTGCGCCGCCTCGCGCACGCTGGGTTTGTTTCGTGGCATGAGGCCGGAGAAGCGGCCGGCCGATTCGCCGAACTGCATGGGTCCGGGGTCACCGAAACTGTTGAAAGCACCGACTGCGTCACGAATGATGGGCAGCATGACGGTGGCGTTGCGGGAATGGTCTTCCAGCATGAGGACGACCACTTCCTTGCGGTCCGGGGCTTGGGACGGTGGTGTCTCGGTGTCGAGGTGGCCCCTGGCATCCGGCAGTCTTGCCCATGCCTCCACGACCATGACGAGGGAGCGGGCGGCTTGGGCGATGGCGAACAGGCGGGTGACTTCCGCGAACCGGTCCTTGGCCGCGTCGTCCGCCAACTCGCTGGGCATGCAGAAGACGTATCCCTCGTCGGTGTCGGCGATCACAGTCGGCGGCACGGAGCCGGTGGTCCGCATCATGTGGAGAGCGTAGTCCTGGGCCTGCCGGGCGAGGGGTTCAAGCCCCTGCGGGTTTTCCTGCCAACGGTTTCGTTTCACGCGGGCGAGCTAACCAAGGTCAGCAAAGTTTGGCCAGCGAATCCGACCTTCCGACGCTTGCCTGTGATCGTGCGGGCTGTCAGCTTCGTTTCGCGGTCGTTGTCAACGCGCCGCCGATCCAACCATCGCTTTTCCACATGCCTTTCGCCCCCGAAGTCCAGCAACTGATCCAGCAGGTGGAGCAGCTTTCGAATCGCCCGGTGCACGTGATGGAAGATGCGGACTTGAGATCGAGGGCGACCGTAACTCCGGCGCGTCGCGGGGCACCCGGCCACATCGTGCGCTTCAGGCCTGGATCGCCA
>JBIPMR010000217.1:0-6081 GCA_044369025.1 Luteolibacter sp. | reverse complement strand
CTGTCAAACGTGTGGCGATCCTCGTCGATACCTCAACGACCTGGGGGCGGGATGTGATCGCGGGGATCCACCGCTACAGCCGGGAGAACGTGGGCTGGCAATTGTTCGTGGAGCCGCGCGGTGTGGAGCAACGCCAGTGGCTGCCGACGGCGTGGAAAGGCGATGGGGTGATCGCGCGGGTGGGATTCACCGAGCTGGCGAAGAAGCTGAAGTCGCTGAAGCTGCCGGTGGTGAATGTTTCCGGGATCACGCTGCCGAGGGTGAGTTTCCCGCGGGTGGTGTCGGACCAGGTGGCGGCGGCGAATCTGGCGGCGGAGCATCTGCTGGCGCGCGGGTTCCGGCATTTCGGTTATTTCAGTTTGTTAGGTCTGGAGTATGTGGCGGAGCACCAACAGGCGTTTCTCGACCGGTTGCGGATGGCGGGACATCGATGCGACGTTTTCGCGGTGAGTCCCCACCTGGGTGCGGAACCGGATTGGAATCTCGACATGAAGCGGTTGGGCAAATGGCTCAAGGCGCTGCCCAAGCCGCTGGCGGTTTTCACGTGGAACAGCAGCAGCGCGCGGGAATTGATTTATGCCTGCATGCAGTCCGGCCTCCCGGTGCCCGAGGAGGTCGCCGTGCTCAGCGGCTCGGACGATGATCTTTTCTGCGAAGTCACGCCGGTGCCGATTTCCGCGGTGCAACTCGGCTGCGAGCAGATTGGCTATCGGGCGGCGGCGGAGCTGGATGCGATGATGAAAAATCCCGATTTGCCCGCTCCGGTCGAAGTGCTGATCCCACCCCAGGGCGTGGTGGAAAGGCGCTCGACGGATACGCTGGCGGTGGACGACGCCGCGATGGTCAAGGCGCTGCGTTTCATTCGGGAAAACCCGGCGCGGCAGATGAATGTGAACGACGTGGCAAGGCAGGCGGGACTATGCCGGCGCGCTTTGGAACTGCGGTTCCAGAACCTGATCGGCCGCTCGCCCGCCTCCGAGATCCGGCGGGTGCGCATCGACCATGCGATCGATCTTCTCCAACGCACGAATCTCTCGGTGGCGACGGTGGCCGAGCGCTCCGGATTCAGCAGTCCCGAATACATGGCATCGGTCTTCAGGAACCAGCTCGCCACCACCCCGTTGCACTACCGCAAGCAGGATGCGGCGAAATGAACAGCGCCGAAGGCGGTGAGCCGGGGGGATGGGCAAGGTCCGGAAACCCATTTACGGACCTTGCCCGGATTTGTCACCCGTTGGTGACAAAAGGGTTTATGGACGAGTCACCTTGAGGCGGGCGAAGAGCTTGCCGCCGGGCTGGTTGGCGGGCAGTTGGAAGCTGATGGTATCCGCGTCCTGGGTGGCGGCGGCGGTGGTCCAGGATCCGGCTGCCAGTGCGGTGGAGGTTTCGATGGAGTAGGTGAGATCGCCCGCGGTTTTGGCCTCGGTGCCTTTGGTGAAGGTGAGGAGGTTTCCAACGAAGGTGCCGGGAGCCGGATTCCCCACCTGCGGGTTGAGGCCGAGGGCGTATTCGACGAGGTTGATGATGCCGTCCTTGTCGTCGTCGCCGTTTGCGCCTTCGGTCAGGTTGTTGGCGGTGACCCAGGCGTCGAAGCCGCCGGCAGCGGCGATGACGAGTTCGACTTCCTTGTTGGTATCGTCGTAGGTGACGCTGTAGCCGGCGGGCAGGGACCCGGCCAGAGTGCCGGTGCGGCTGCCGGTGTAGGTGGCGATGACGTAGGTGCCGGGCGTGCCGGGGTTGATCGGGTTGATGGCGAGGGTGCTGCCCGTTAGGGTTAGATTGCCCGTGACGGCCAGCACGTCGGTGGAGGCGCCATCGACATCGCAGGCGAGGGTGCCGGCGAGGCTGGTGTCGGCGGCAATGTCGAGGGTCTCGATGGTGCCGGCGGTGCCCGGGGCGATTTTTCCGCCAGAGGCGACGGTGACCGCGCCGCCGAGGGTGCCGGTGCCGCCGAGGGTGGCGTTGACTTGCACGGGGCCGGTCGCGAGGCTTTGGTTGCCGTTTACTAACAGTGTTCCGCTGGTGATCAGGGTGGCGCCGTCATAATCGTTGGCTCCGGCGAGCGTCTGGATGCCGGTGCCGGTCTTGGTGAGCGACAGGGTGCCGCTGGTGTTTTTGATCACGCCGGCATAGCTGGCGGTGGCATCGCCGTCGCCGAGGGTGAGGGAGTTGGAGGAATTTGCAGCGGTGAGGTTATCAATGCTGGTAGCGGCGCCGCCGGACAGGCCGTTGATGGTTTCGTCGTAGCCGGCGAGATCGAGCTTGCCGAAATTGATCGCGACATGGCCTTTGCCAATGCTGTTAGGGATTTGGTTGGCGGCACCGAGAACGAGTGTGACCGACGAGTTGTCCACGATGGTGTTTCCTGCGTAATCATTGGGGCTGGCAGTGGCGTTGTTGAGCGTGGCGGTCCAGGCGGTGGACCCGTTGGAGGTGAAGAAGCGGAATCCCTTGAGGCCGGTCAATTTTCCGGTGAGGGCGAGACTCGTGCCGGCGGCACCATCGGCACCAAACCATGCATCCACCGCATTGGCGTCGATGTTGCCTGAGACCGCACTTCCCGGGAAGAAGACGCGGAATGATCCGGCGCGGTTGCCGTTGCCCGCGTTGCCGTTGACAATGACGTCGTTGACAAGGATGCGGTCGGGTGCGTTGAACCAAATCTGGGCGCCATTGGTATTGGATGGACCGCCGGCAATGGTGACCGGACCGCGGCCGAAGGCACCACTGGTGATGGCGCCCGGGCTGCCGATGGTCCCCGCAGGAACCTGTGCGCGCATGATGTTGCCAAGAATCAGGCCGCCGGAATAGGTGTTGTTGATGTTGGTGGTGGCCAATCGGGCGGCACCGGTGGCGCTGGTGAAATCGAGTTTGAGTTTCCGGGTGCCGTCGTCGGTGAAGAGATTGCCGATGCCGTCCACATTGGAAGCGGAGAGGGTGAGCGTGTCAGTGCCGCCGCCCGCCGCCGTGGTGGTGATGGTGCCGGTGTTGCTGGTCATGCTGATGAACGCGGCATTGTGGCCGTTGAGGTCGAGGGTGGTGCCGGGAAGCAGGGCGAGCGTTCCGGTGTTGTTGAAAGCCGTCAGGCCGCCGGCCTTGAGTGTGCCCTCGCCGACGCTGATGAGCTTGTCGTAGGTGTTGTTGCCGGAGAGCGTGAGGGTGTTGGGTCCCTGTTTGATGATCGCCCGCGTGCTGCTGCCAAGGTCGGTGGTGAGGTCGAAATCTCCCGCCGCGGTGTTGATGCCGACGGTGTAGGCGTTGGTGCCGGAGACGTTGGTGAGGGTGCCGGCGAGCAGCGTATTCACCTCGGTGGCGGTGAAATTGGCGGGAGACGCGCCGACGCCGAGGCCGATCGTGGCCGTGGCGACCGCGGCGACCGTGCCGCTGGCGGGCAGTGCGGAGGTCTTGAGGAAGGTGATGCCACCGGCGCTGACGGTGGTTCCGCCGGTGTAGGTGTTGTTGCCGGAGAGGGAAACCGTGCCCGCGCCGGTTTTGGTGAGGCCGGCGGTGCCGTTGGCGCTCAGGCTGGCGGCGATGACGGCGTTTCCGGAGGCATTGCTGACGGCATAGGAATTCGCCGCGGTGCCGGAAGTGGTCAGGCTGCCTGCGGTGATGGTTTCGCCGCTGGTGGCGGCGCGGACCACGGAGAGCGCACCGATGTTGATGGCTTGGCCCGCGAGGTCGACGGTGCCGCCGGTGAGGGTCAATGCGCCGGAGCCGAAGGTGCCTGCGCCGGAGAGTGCGAGCGAGCCGCCGAAAACCGTGGTGGGTCCGGTGTAGGCGTTGCTGCCGGTGAGGGTGAGTTTGTTAGCTCCCAGTTTGGCCAGTCCGTAGGTGACGGAGTTGGTGGTCGTTCCCGCATGGGTGAAATCGGCCGCGGTGGTATCGAGGCCGATGTTGGAAGTGGCGTTGAGGGTCACGCCTGGCCAGGTGCCTGCGAAGAGCGCGCTGATTTCCGTGGTGGTGAAATAGGTGGGCGAGGCGCCGACACCGAGTCCGAGGGTGGAGGCGGCGGCAACGGTGACGTTGCCCAGGGAAGGTTTCGAAGCCGCGTTGAGGAAAACGAGCGAGCCGAAGTTCACCTCGGTGCCACCGCTGTAATTGTTGCTGCCGCTGAGGATCGTGGATCCACCGGCGTTGATCGAGCCACCGCCGGTGAAGTTGCCGGTGGCGATCTTGCCGGTGCCGGTGATGTTGCCTTGGAGTCGGATGCCACCTGCTGACAGATCGGAACTGCTGGTGAGGGTGAAGGAACCCAGATGGATGGTGGCGGTGGTGGAGAAGGTGAGGGCGACGTCGCTCGCGCCGCGGGTCATCAGGCCGGAGTTGGCGGTCAGGGTGGTGGGGCCGTTCCAAGTATTGGCTCCGGCGCGGCTGCGGATGCTGCCGCCGGCGAGGGTGGTGGTCCAGGCGTTGAGGTTCATGCCGCCACCGCTGCCATTGGCGGTGTTGAAGCCGATGAACTCGTTGGTGAGGGCACCGATGTTGAGGATGCCGTTGGTGAGTGTGACCGTGGAGCTGCCGGGGCCGAAGGCGCCTGCGTCGTCGATGATCATGTTGGCGTTGGCCGGGGTCGCGCCGCTGGCATTCAGTTCGACCGCGGTGAGTCCGCTGTTGTTGGCTTTTACATTGAAGGTGGTGGCCGTTGAGAGGGTGCCCGCCGTGGGGTTGAAGACCACCGACCCCGAGAGCAAGGCGGTGAGGTCTTGTCCTCCGGTTGCACTCGTGATGGTGCCGCCGCTGAAGGTGATGGCGTGGGTGCCGGAGCCACGGATTTCGCTGTTTTGGATGCCGAAACTGATGCCTGAAGCCGCGACGTTCTGGTCGAGCGTGACGGTAGCGGCGGTGGTGCCGAAAACCGGGCGCTTGCCATCCACCCAGGCGGCGAGGGTTCCGGTGGTGGAGCCGTCGCGCCAAGCGGTGGCGCTCCAGTTGCCGATGCCGCCGACGGCGGTGGAGGTGTCGCCATTGGCGTCCCAGAAGAGGTCGGCGCTGTAAGAGACGGATGCGAAGCCGAGCAACGAGGTGGCGGCGAGGAGGAGGTGGCGGAGGAGCGGATTGCGATGGGTTGGTTTCACGGATTTAGGGAATGATGGTTCGGGAGCCGATGGATTGTTATTTCAGGACTTTGAGGCGGGCGAAGAGCTTGCCGCCGGGCGGGTTGGCGGGCAGCTGGAAGCTGATGGTGTCCGCGTCCTGGGTGGCGGCGGCGGTGGTCCAGGATCCGGCGGCCAGGGTGGTGGAGGTTTCGATGGTGTAGGTGAGATCGCCTGCGGTTTTGGCTTCCGCGCCTTTGGTGAAGGCGAGGAGGTTTCCGACGAAGGTGCCGGGAGCCGGATTTCCCACCTGCGGGTTGAGGCCGAGGGCGTATTCGACCAGGTTGGAGATGCCGTCCTTGTCGTCATCGCCAGTTTGGCCTTCGGTCACGTTGTTGGAGGAGGCCCACGCGTCGTAACCGCCGGCGGCGGCCAGGGTGAGGTTGATTTCACCCGGGGTGCTGTAATCGAGTGACGCGCCGGCGGGAAGGGCCGGGACCGGGGTGAACGTGCCGGTGAGCGTGCCCGAGTAGGTGGCGATGGTGTAGGTGCCTGCGACCGGGGTGACGGGGCTGAGGGCGAACTTGGCAGCGGTGAGACTGAGGTTGCCGTTGACCAAGAGCAGGTCCGCCGCGTCGGCGACCAGATCACAGGCGTAGGTGCCGGCGATGGTGGTGTCCGAAACATTGAGCGACCCGGCGCTGCCTGCGGTCCCCGGATTCACCGTGCCCTCCGCGCCTCCGCCTGAAGCGGCGACGAGCAGGGTGCCGTTGAGCGTGCCATTGGTTCCGGTTAGGGCGGGCGTTCCGCTGGCGGTGGCTCCTCCCACCGTGATGGCGGCGCTGTCGAGGCTGCCGTTGATGTTGAGGGTTCCGTTTCTAACGGTGGTGGGGCCGCTGTAGCTGCTGAAGCCTGACAGTGTCTGGATGCCACTGCCCGTTTTGACGAGTGCGAGTTCGCCATTGGTGTTGGCGATGGTGCCGGAGAAACCGGTGGCGGTGGCATCGCCGTCGCCGAGGGTCAGGGTGTTGGCGGTGCCGGCGGA
>JBIPMR010000216.1:0-6095 GCA_044369025.1 Luteolibacter sp. | reverse complement strand
CTCGAATACCGGCGTGATCCGCCGCCGCGTGGACGTGCGCTGGCGTCTGCAAGCGCCGGACATCGACAAGATCGCCATCACCCAGCGGAAAATCCTGGAAAACGCGCTCGCCTGCCTGAAGCCCGGCGGCCGCATCGTTTATTCCACCTGCTCCATCGAACGCGAGGAAAACCTTGGCATGGTCGAAGCCTTCCTCGCCGGGCATCCGGAACTTTCCCTGCACTCCACCCGCGAAGCGCTGCCATTCCGCGACCAGACCGACGGCGCCTTCGCCGCCCGAATCCAAGCCTAACCATCCTAAGGAGCGCGGACACTCCTGTCCGCGAGCCGCTGAGATGAGAAAAAAGAGCCTCAGGCGCGATAAGAAAAAACCTGCGCCGCTCGGCCAATTCCCGCTGGAACCCGCCGGACCCCGCGATTAAAACATCCCCATGAAATCCTGCCTCGGACTGCTGCTCGCACTCACCCTCTTCGTCGCCGTCATCGGCGGCGGTGGTTTGCTTTACTACTTGAGCAGAACCTCCGAGTTCACGCGGACCGGAGACAACCGCGAAAATCCCGCGCCACTGGCCATCCCCATGCCGCAAACCAAACCGCCGGTCGCGATCCCGGTGCGTTAGGGGCAATCTCCGGTCCTCACGGGACCACTCATCAAAGCCCGGCACACGGTGCCGGGTGCTCAATCGCCAGGGAATCCCGTCCTGAATGGACGGCTCATGCGGGGGAAGATCCCCCCCCTATTTCCCTCTATCTGCCCATCCGCTCACCGCCAGCGAAACAACCCGCCTCAAGCCTTGGGAATCGTGACGACGGTGGTGCCCGCGGTGGCAGCGTTTTCCGTGACGATCTAGCCGCTACCATTGAAGGCAGCAATGGTGGCGAAATTCGTCCAGATCACGAGATCGGGGCAGGTTCAAATCCGAAGTGAAAAATCCAAATTCTGCAACGGCGGGCGATCATTGCCGATCACGACAGAAATCAGTTCTCCCTGCGACGGCGCAGCAGCGCAGTGGCGGCGATCAAGCCGATAATCGCATTGCTGGGCTCGGGAACGGCAGACCAAGTCAGTGAGCTTCCGGTCATGGTGAAGGAGCCTTGGGTGGTCGACTGCACGTTCTGGCCATTGTAGGAATACTGGAAGCCACCGCTGAAGACCGGGGCCCAGTCGGACAGGGTGGCGCTGCCGTCGGCGGATTTGAAGATATCCGTCCAAGTGCGCGTCTGGTTCCAGAAGGTGTCGGCGAAATCCTGCGTGCCGGTCAGCATGATCTTGAAGATCGCGCCGCTGCCGGAAAGGGAGGTGGTGTTGACGCCGTCATAGGCGGTGCCGCGATTGGTCGTGGGATTGCTCTGCGCGGTGTCCAACTCCCACTCGAAAATCGAGCCGCTGCTTAAGGTGGTGGTGCCGGCGATGGTGAGGACGCCCGGGCTGTTGCCGGGGGCCAGCGTGCCGCCGCTGGCGATGGTCGTGTTCCCGCCGACGTTGCCGCTGCCGCCGAGGGTGCCGCCGCTTGAAACGCCAACGGCCGAACTGGCGGAGGTCGAGCCATTCACCGCGAACTTGCCGGCGGCAACCGTGGTCGCGCCGGTGTAGGTGTTTGCGGCGCCGAGAACCAAGGTGCCGCTGCCCGCCTGAGTGAGCGTGCCGGTGCCCGAGATCGTGCCGAAGTCGCTGCCCTGGGTCAGGGTGTTGGTCCGGTTGAACGAAAGCGCGGCATTGTTGGTGACAGCTCCGCTGCCGAGGTTGCCGGTCGTACTGCCATTGCCAATCTGGAGGGTGCCGGTGGTGATGGTGGTGGCAGCGTAAGTATTGTTTCCGGTGAGGACGACGGTCCCGGCGCCAGTCTTCTCGACGTTGCCGGTGGCTCCGCTGATGGCCCCGTTGATGGTGAAGGTGTTGCCGTTGCTATCGAAGCCCGCAGTAGCCCCGCCAGCGATGCTGAGGTTACGGTTGGCGTTTAGACTGATCGTGGAATCGCTGCGGAGCGTGCCGCTGCCGGTGAACTGGACGTTATGGTAAGCGCCCGCCGGAGCAAGGCCCAAGCTGGTGTCGGCAGCAATCGCGAGTGTGCCTGCCTGGATTTGCGTGCCATTCGCGTTGAGCGTGAGATTGCTGCTGCCAGTGTAATTATTGGAAGTGTTGCCGAGGATGAGGGTGCCGGCACCTTGTTTCAACAGATAACCCCCGGCACCGAGCGAACTGCTGAGGGTGGAGCTGATGTTGACTGTACCACCCGTATTCACGGTGAGCTTGTTGCCCTTGATGTCCTTGGTGTTGACCTCCGAGAGGTTGAGCGTGCCGCCAGCCGCTTGGGTGATGGTCAAATCTCGATCCAGAGCGAGCAGACCGGTGTAGGCGTTGGTTCCGGAGGTGTTCTGCGAATTCAGGGACAACGTGCCGCTGCCGCTCGTCGCGACCGGGTTGAGTAGGCTGGAGATGGTCGTGCCGCCGGTGGCCGTGGTGAGATTGATGCCGGCATCCACGCCCGAGCCGGTCGTCGAGCCGAGCCGGATGGTGGAATTGGCGGACGATCCGGTGGAGGTGAAGGCGAGCGTGCCGGCTCGGACGAAGGTGTCGCCGCTGTAGGTGTTGGCGGAGGAGAGCGTCGCGGTCGGCCCGCCGGCGCTGCCATTCACGCCGACGACGAGCTGGCCGCTGCCGGTGCTGTTGCCGATCACGCCGGTGATGCCGATGTTGCCGCCAGTGCCCGTGAGCGTGAGCGCCTGCGCTTTCAGATCGAGTGTGGCGTTGGTGATCGATATCGTTCCGCCCGAGGCCTGATTGATGCGAAGCGCGGAATCGAGGAAGATATTGCCGCTGATCGTGTTCGTCCCGCTGGTGTTCAAGGAATCGACGAGGAGCGCGCCCGAGGTGTTGCCGCTCACCGTGTTGATGATGCTCCCGAAGGACTGACCGCCCGTGAGGCTGGTAAACTGCAGCGTGCCGCCCTGCGTCTGGTTCTGGTTGCCGGTATTGCCAAAGTCGCCGCCCAGCCGGAGCGCCGGGGTGGTGATGGTGCCGCCGCTGTTGAGCTTCACCGTGCCGCCATTCATCGCATAGATGTCCCCGGAGGTGAACGCGCCGCCGACGGCCATGGTGGTGTTCGCACCCGTGAGTCCGAACCACTTGCCGGTGGAACTGACGGTATTGTTGAAAGTGGTTGCCTGTCCCGAACCGAAGAGCTTGATGCCGTTCACCGCCGAGCCATTCACCGTCAACGTGCCGGAACCGAAAGTGATGCCTCCGCTCACCGCATTGATCTCCCCATAAGCCGCACCAGCCGTGGCCGCAAAGGTGATCGGCGCATTGATCGTCACCAGCCCGCTGCTCTGGTTTTCGATTTTTGCCTGCACTCCACCATTGTCGTAAAGGCTCAGGAGGGTTCCGCCGCTGTTGTTCAGAGTCCACGCACTGCTGCCGGTCCACAGCAGCTGGTTCTGCGCGGTGATGCTGTTGTTCACGCTCGTTGTGCCTTGGGTGCCGCCGGTGGTGAAAGTCAGCGTGCCGTATCCCGGCGCACCACCGCCCCAGTTGTTGTTCTCGCTCCAGTTGGTCGATCCGCCGCCGCCGGTCCACGTATTGCCGCCGAGGGCGATTGGCTGGGTGATCAGCATGGCGAGGGCGCCTGCCGGAACCACCACGCTCCCGATCGTTTTGCGATTGGCATGATGGGTAAATAATGGACTCATGAGGTGGGAAAAATTCCTGGATTTCATGGATATTTTGGCGGGTTGCAGGGAATGGATTTTTGAGGTTTCTGCTACGGTTTCTCAGTGGCCAGAACAAGCGAGACGGGTCAATTTCACACGATGATCGATTCAAAAATTCTGGGATTTTCCAGTTCGGCAAGCCGAACCAACCTAACATAAGCACGAGATCAAGTCACCCATCTTTCACCTTGGTAAATGTGGATCCTGCGGACTGGGTTTAGAAAAAACGAAAAAATGAATGAATGGGGTCAGATTACCCGGATGAACATGTTATTCCATCTTGTGTGAATTCGAGAGCGCGGCCTCCATCACCTCGGGTCATCTAGACGATGAAACCGTTTGCCACGGCTTCTTCGATGGGATCGATTCAGGTTGAAGTCAAATTCCACGGGACAATCCGCCTTCGCCTGATTCGTGGTGCCCAGATCTTCATCAATCCCGGCTTCTGCCATTCTTGACGGGCGGACTGAAGTTCCGCGCTCCATTCTGCCGACGCCCTTTCAAATCAAGCGCGAGAACCCGGCACGCAGCCCGGCACGCCATTTTTCCAGAAAGACCAGGTTCCTGGCGATTTTGGCGGCGGTCGCAAGATCGGGATCCTCCGAGGTTTCCAGACTTGGAAAAATTTCGCACTCGCGGAGTATCCATGCCTCGACTTTGGCGATCGCCGCCTCCAGCGCCTCACGGCAGCCCTGCGTCTCGCCCTCCAACAGCGCGCGCCCCAGCGCGGATTTCGCTTCACCACGCTTACGGACGAGCGCCTCCGCCCGCTGCGTCACCGCGCCGACTTCGGAGAACAAATCCATCAGCACCGTGTCGATCGTGCCGCGCGTTTCCACCGTCAGCCCGCGGCATTCCAGCCAGTGCCGCAGCCGCCGCGACGGACTTGATAGGATCGCGAACGCCTCGTTGAGCGCGGTGAACTCCCCTTCCCCGCCGCCCGCGTCCGGGTGGACGTGTTTGCCCGCCGCGCGGAATGCCCCGCGCAGCGTTTCATCCGTTAGAACCAGGGCGGGCTCCATCCCCAAGCGATCAAAGGCGTTTGCCATCCACGCGTCTAAGGGATGATCCCGGCGATGACAAGGCCCACGACGGACATCAATTTGAGCAGGATGTTGAGCGACGGGCCGGAGGTGTCCTTGAACGGATCGCCCACGGTGTCACCGACGACCGCGGCCTTGTGCGGGTCCGAGCCTTTTTTGTAGATCACGCCTTTGATTTCGACGCCCTCTTCGAACATCTTCTTGGCGTTGTCCCACGCCCCGCCGGAGTTCGATTGGAAAAGCGCCATCAACACGCCGGTCACCGTCACCCCGGCCAACAGCCCGCCTAACATCGCGCCGCCACCGAGGAAACCGACCGCCACCGGTGCCAACACCGCGAGCAACCCGGGCTTCACCATTTGTTTGATCGCGGACTGGGTGGAGATGGAAACGCATTTGCCATACTCGGCCTTGCCTTCCGCCGCGTCGAAAATTGCATGATCCTCCGCGCTCCATTCGGACATTTCCCGGCCTTCGTTGCGGCGCATGGCGGCCAGCGCGTTTTTCAATTCCGGGATCTCGGCGAATTGTCGCCGCACCTCCTCGATCATCGCCATCGCCGCGCGCCCGACCGCTCCCATCGACATCGCCGAAAACAGGAACGGCAGCATGCCGCCGATGAACAGCGAGGCCATCACCTTCGGGTTGGTGATCTCGATCACTAACGGAACATTGCCGTGGGTCACCTTGTAGGACTCCTGAAACGCGGCGAACAACGCGAGCGCGGTGAGCGCGGCGGAACCGATCGCAAAGCCCTTGCCGATCGCCGCGGTGGTGTTTCCAACCGCATCGAGCTTGTCGGTGCGCTGGCGGACCTCCTTGGGCAGATCGCTCATTTCCGCGATGCCGCCGGCGTTGTCGGAGATCGGACCGTAGGCATCGACAGCGAGTTGGATGCCGGTGTTGGAAAGCATGCCGACGGCCGCGATCGCGATGCCATAGAGTCCGGCATAATGGTGCGCGCCGATGATCGCCGCCGCCAGAACCAAGGTCGGCAGCGCGGTGGAAACCATGCCCACGCCGAGGCCGGCGATGATGTTGGTGGCGGATCCTGTTAGCGACTGCTCGACGATGCCTCTCACCGGGCCGGTTCCGGTGCCGGTGTAGTGTTCGGTGATTTTCCCGATCGCCAAACCGGCGAACAGGCCGAACATGATGGCGTAGAAGGTGCCGCTCGCGGTATAGACCGTGCCCTCATGCGTCCAGGTGACCGGCAGCATCCATTGAATCACAAACCAGGTGATCACCAGCATCACCAGCGACGATCCGAACTCCCCGATGTTCAAAGCGGTTTGTGGATCACCACCTTCCCTCACCTTGACAAAGAAGGTTCCCGCGATG
>JBIPMR010000215.1:0-6097 GCA_044369025.1 Luteolibacter sp. | reverse complement strand
CGCGGATTCGATCGCCTCGAACGCCTTCACCACCACCACGCTCGCCGCCGCCACCGCCGGTCTCTTCTGGGGCGGGATCGAGTGGCTCTTCAAAGGCAAGCCAAGCGTCCTCGGCCTCTGCTCCGGAATTGTCGCCGGCCTCGTCGTCATCACCCCCGCCTGCGGATTTGTCAGCGCCACCTCGGCCGTGATCATGGGCGCTCTCGCCGGGACCATTCCGTTCCTCGCCGTCGAGTTCCTCAAGCGCAAACTCGGCTACGACGACGCGCTCGACACCTTCGGCATTCACGGCGTCGGCGGCACGCTCGGGGCGATTCTCACCGGCGTCTTTGCCAATGAGAAGGTGCATCCGGTGCTCGGCAAGGGCGGCATGGACCTGATGCCCGGCCTCGTCGGCGAGCAGCTCAAGGCTTGCGGCCTGACCATCGTCTGGAGCCTCGTCGCCACCCTCATCATCACCTTCATCGTCAAGGCGGTGATCGGCCTCCGTCCGACCGCCGAGCATGAAGAACTCGGCCTCGACCTCGCCGAACACGGCGAGCAGAGCTACGAACAATGATTCAATCGTAAACCAAAGACCTCACCCAAACGGGTGGCCCATTCCCGGGCCACCCGTTTTTTTAGAGTTTGAAAAAACCCGGAGGAATTCTCACTTCAGTTCCTTGATCCGCAGATTGCGGAACTTGTAGGTTTGGCCCTTTTCGCCGTGGTGCTGAATGGCGATGACCCCGGACGCATCCTTGTCGTCCTCGACCTCGGTGGTGACCACGCCGTTGACTTCGATCTTGAGGCTCGTGCCCTTGCAGGTGATGCGGTAGGTATTCCAGTCATCGCGCTTGAAGGTGCCGCCGGCGCGTTTTTTGAAAGCGGCCTCGCTGGCGGCGTCGCCCTTGATCGGGCTGATGAACCACATCCGGCGACTCTCGTCGTAAAGCCCGCCCGACCAACCGCGGTTCGGGTCGCCATCGACCTCGCACTGATAGCCGAAAACCTGGTTGGGCTTCACCTGGCCGCGGAACATGAATCCGCTGTTCGCCTTGCCGGGTGGCAGCAGCACCTCACCTTCGAAAACGAAATCGCTGTAGGTTTTTTCGGTGACCAGGAAAAATTTCTTGTCGCCGGTCAGATGGATTTCGCCACCGACCACTTCGGCCTTGCCCCATTCGTAGGGGTTTTTCCAGCCGGTGAGGGTTTTGCCGTCGAAGAGTGCGGTGAATCCGTCAGCAGCGGGTTTCTCCTCCGCGATCGCGAAGGACGAAGCAAGGGTGGCGCAGAACAGACTGGCAGCGATGAATTTCAGGGGTCTCATGAGTTGATGGGGTGGAATGAATCTTCCGCCAGACGATGGGGGCAACCCGGGGTGGGTGGCAATCACACATTTCGAACCTCGTGCCGGAAACCTGCCGCCCCCCGTTTTACGGTGAAACCGGCGGGTGCAAATCGCTCTAACTCCATTTGGCTTTCATGCAGTCGGCAATCGCCCGTCTGCCCCCACGAGCCGCATTCCCCCTTGGCACGGGCGTTGGACGCGCTGGAATGAAATCTGCGACAGGCAACTGTCCTATGAACGAAAAGCACCACGACAGCCTCAGGCAATATGTCAACGACATGATCGCCGTTGAGCGCAATATCACCAACAGCCTCAAACTCCAGATGGAGGACGAGCATGTTCAGTCTTTCCATGAATTGAGGTCCATTCTGGACCGGGCTTTCCATGCCAGTGAATCGCGGATTCAACTTCTCAAAAAATTGTCAGCCGAGGAGGACGCCTCATTCGGGGCCGCGGTGAAAGAAAGCGTCACCGCCGTCACCGGGACGCTGGCCGGAATTTATGGGAAAATCCGGGAACACCCCGTGTCACGCATGGTGCGGGACGATATCATCGCTCTCGATCTCGCATCGGTGGGATATGGAATGCTGCTCACGCTGGGTCTCGCCATCGGTCACGAGGAATGTGCCGCGATCGCGGAGCGGGGCGTCGAGGAAACTCCGCCGCTGATCATCGCGCTCACCGACTTGTTACCGCTCATCGTCGCCGAAGAACTCGCCGGGGACGCGCCGCTCGCCAATCCCGCCGCCGTGCAACTTGCCAGCATCCGCATCCGCGATGCGTGGAGCCACCGCTGACATGTCGCAGCCATCGCCCGCGCGATCGCATGAGAATCGCTAGAAAGTGGAAAATCCGTCACCACGGACCACGACCTCGAACGCGATTTGAATGACCACCTCGCCGGCTCGTCCGGTGCGGCGCGACGATATCCAAAACAGAGTCAACCAATGAGATGAAAGCTTTCCTCAACCTTTGCTGCGCCGTTAGTTTTACGGGGGTGATCTCGATCGCCGGCGGGAAATCCGATTTGCCGTTTTTCCCACAAGGCGCCGCCGAACAACCCCGGGAGGTGAACCGGTCCATGCCATCCGGGGCGATGGTGCTCAATCCCCATGTTCGGTCGAAGATCGTGCAATACTTCGATACCTGTCCGGCGGGCAAATCCCGCCGGTTTTTTTCTTGGATGCCGATTCAGAGCTTGTGATCGGTCGCAAATCGCGAAGGGGCCGGGTGGAAACCGCAGGTATCCGGCCGTCAAGGTGGGTCACGGCGGTCGGTCAGATGATCCTGCGCAGGGGGCGCGCGAACCGGCTCCGGAAGGTCGACATAAAAGCAGCGCGGGCGAACCCACGCTGCTTCAGCATTCAACCGAAAAAGGAATCGATCAGAAGTAGAAGTTCAGGCCGATATCAAGCTGTTTGTTGAAGCCGTCATCGCCGTCGCCCTGGAGCATCCAGTCGCCACCCACGGAAGCGGAGATGGCGAGATTCGAGCGCATGAAGTATTTGACACCCGCGTCAAGACCCAATGCCGCGCTGTCGTCACCTTCGTTGGGGCGCATGTAGGAGACGGTTCCGCGAACGAAGGGAACCCACTTGGTGCCGGTCAGGTAGTTGTATTCACCGAACACGCCGATCCCATAGCTCTTGTCGCTGTTGACACCGACGAGGCTGCCTTGGACGCCGACCTGCCAGTTGGCGGTGAGGAAGCGGCCGTAGCTGATATCCAGGTTGTAGGCGGTTTCGTCAGCCCAGTTGAGGCCGCCGTTGAGGCGGAGTTCCTGGACACCGGCTGCCAGCATCGGCAGGCCGTCTTCGGCGTAGCCGGATTGTTGCCCTTGGCCGGTCGTCTGCATGCCATCCTTGGATGAGGTGGTCGCGGCACAGGCTGCGCCGGTTCCGAGGATCGCGGTGGCAACGAAAGCTCCCAGTCTGGTGAATTGATTGGTCTGATAGTTCATGGTAGGTTGGTATGGTTCCTGGCAGGAGATTCCCTGCTGCGTGCCGGGATCTTTCACCTGATATGATCCGCGTCAAAGTATATCTTTGTATTAGCTAACAGGAAACGGCGGTGAATTATGCATGATCCGGCATGCATAATGCCCAATGTGTGTTAGTCCGCGTGCGGAGCCTTTTGCGGGGCCGTGATCCGGGGACACCGGCGGATAGGGCATAATGCAAGCCGGGCCCCGGAAACCAACGTTTTTGCCCGCGGTTTTTTTTGAGATCGGTGGTTGTTTTCCGATGGGGCCGGGCCGGGCGACCGCCGCGGGGTATCGGGATTTTCCGATCATACGCGATCGTGTCATTTCAAGCGGCCGGTTTTGTGAGAACCTCCCGTGGTCGGGCGGCCTCCCCGGGCCGCTGACGATTTTCCCCACCCCCCCATCATGAAACTGAATTCTTCAGGCGCCCCGAGCGCTTCTATCAAGGCTGAGGCCGGCCGTCTCGCCGACTTCGTCATGTTCACGCAGCGCGGTTGCATCCTCAACCTGTCGGACGAGTTGAACCGAAACAACCTGTCCTACTCGCAGTTTTTCCTGCTGACCTATCTGTCCAGCGAGGAATGCCTGACGATGACGGATATCGCCAAAAAGACGGCCCATTCCACCGCGGCCGCGACCGGGCTGGTGGACCGTATGGTGAAATTCGGCTACGTGGAACGCGTCCATGCCCTGGAAGACCGGCGGAAGATCATCGTGCACATCAGCTCGAAGGGCGTGGAGCTGGTCTCCCACATGCGGAAAGTGATCGCGACCGATCTGGCGGGTATCCTGTCCTCGTTGGACGGGGATGAGGCGCAAACCGTGGATTGCACGCAGCGCGCGATCAATCCGCGGCGGAGCGCCTGATCGGTCACCGTTCGTTCTCCGGATCTTTCCGTCCTTCCACGGACGATTGGAACTCTGTGAGCAGCGTGCGCAAGTCCGCGGCTGCGGCAGGTGAGAGCAGTTTTTCGAGACGGGTGAGAGCGAGTTTGTTCAGGAATTCGCGGCCGCGCGAGGCGAAGAGATCGACTTCGACCAGGATGCGCGCGCCGGCGGAGGTCTGGATGACCGGATAGAGCGGGTAGGAAGTTGTGCCCGCGAGGTCGATTTTCAGGCCGACGGCGGTGAGCGTTTTTCCGGGATAGGTGCCCACCAACACCGGGGCGGATCCGTTTTTGCGGGCGGCCGTCACTTCGTGGCCGAGGTTTCGGAGCAGAGTGGCATGGCCCTTGGGGTCGCGGAGACGGGCGGTGAGGCCGAGCGCGGCTTTCACATCGCCGGAACGGGTGGCTTCGAGCCAGGCCGCCACGACCTTTTGCGCATCGGCCTGCGTGGGGGCCTGCGCGTTTTCGGCATCCTGGATTTCCAAACTGTCGGTGAGCAGAAGTTTCTGCCATTCGCCGGACCCGCGGGTGGTGTCCAGTTCGGGGAGGTCCTTGAAGGTGTCGAGCAGCGCGGCATCGGGTGCCGGATGCCACAGCCATCCTTGCCCGGATTTTTGGAAATAGAGGGTTTGCAAATTCAGCCGATCCGGATCGCGTGCGGAGAAAATCTGGAAGACGGCGGCGGCGTTGTCGGCGGTTTCCGTCAGCGCGAGGGGCAAGGCGTGGCGGACGGCGGCAGGGTCACGCAGTGTCCACCAAAAGCGCGCGGCGGAAACGCAGGCCTCCCGCGCGGCGGCCGGGTCCGAACCGAAGTGGGTGAGTTCGAGCAGCGCGGCCGGGCTTTCCGACCGGAGCGCGGTGATCAAAGCCTGTCGCGCGCGGGTTGCGTCGGGCTGCGGGGTGGCGGGATGGATTTTCCGCCATGCCACGGGGAAGGCATCGAGCAAATCACTGTCGAGTGAATCGTCGGACGATTCTTCTCCGGCTTCCCCGCCTTGCAAAAATGAATCCGGCGGATCGATCCGCCAATGACCTTCAGCGTCCTTGGCGACCGCAAGGTGCACCAGACGGATCGGCGGGCGCGCGGCGTCCAGACAGGCGAGCGAAACCAGGCCGCCGTTTTCCTCGCCCTCCTGATGGACCACCACCCGCAATACTTCAGGAGCGATCAAGCGCCGCCACGGCTCGGGGCCGGGGGTGGCGGGCTTGAGCGCGAGTTCGGCCGCCCTCAGCCGCTGCGGCCAATCTTCCGGAAGTTGGGTCGCCAATCCGCCCAGCAGCCCGAGCAACGCGGGCAGGTCGCGGTCCTGACAGGCGCTGAGGAACCGCAATCCGGCCTGCTTGGCGGTGAGGGCGCGCAATTCTTCCGCGGGCAGGCTGGTCTGGATTTTCCGGCGCATGCGGGCATTCGATTGCTCGCGAAGTTTTTCCAAATCGATCACCTGCTCGCGCAGCATCCAGTTTTCGAGTTGCACGAGGCGTTTGCGCAGCGCGATCGCATGGCCGGCGCCCGCATTTTCGAACGAGGCAGGCAGCGGGGCGGCGGCCCAATCCGCGCCGCGCCGGACCAAGGCGACCGGGAAAACCTGCAAGCGGCCGGGGTCATAGCCGCCGACCTTGCGAATCAAGACCGCGGCGAAGTTTTCGTCGGTTTTCACCGATCCGATTTCCAAAGGGTCGCTGCCGAGGTCGCGGGCGATGCGTTCAAGGCGTTTGGCGATTTCGCGCTTTTTGCCATCGGCCGTTTGCGGCGAGAGGGCGGTGTCGGTTCCGGGGGCGAGATCGAGTTTGCCGAGCCGCACTTTTTCCAGGAAATCGAGCGCTACTTTGCCGGGATCGCTCGAAGCACCATGCGCGGAAAATGTCGCGGCCAGCAGGATGAGGAGAACTTTCACT
>JBIPMR010000214.1:0-6124 GCA_044369025.1 Luteolibacter sp. | reverse complement strand
ACCGAATCCACCGAACCTTGCTGCAACAGTAACAAACTCGCCCTCACCTTCGGCGCCCTTCTCCTTCGCCTCTGGCTCGGGGTGCGCGCCCTCCAGACCGGCATCGAGAAATTCGCCGGCTCCAAGGCCGCCGACCAAGTCGTCAATGTCGATGGCGCGCCCAACGAATACGGCCTCACCGCCGCCGGCTCCGTCAAAAACTACGCCCTCGATAACTACCATGGCGTGCCCGAAGCCCTGATGGCGAAGTTCCAGGCCGAGCCACTCATGCTCAAGTTCGCCCTGCCGCTTTACGACAAGATCCTCGGCCCGGTGCTGCTGATCCTCGGCATCACCCTGCTGCTCGGCATCGCCAACCGCGTCTCGCTCTTCCTGCTCGGCCTTCTCTACATCAGCCTCACTTGGGGCTTGATTTTGATCAAACAAGACGAAGGTGTGTCGTGGCTCGGCGTGCACATGATTCTGATCGTCATGGCCCTCGCCCTCGCCGAGCACAATCGCCTCACCATCTTCAAGAAATGGTAATCCCATGAATCCAGAACTCACCTCCTTCCTCAGCCGCCGCGACTTTCTATCCAAGTCCATGGCCACCGCCGGTGCCGGCCTCGTGCTCGGCACCCCCTCGATCCTCCGCGCCGCCAACAAAGAAGGCGCGCCCGGAGCGGAACGCATCAACATCGCCCTCGTCGGCATGGGCAAACAAGGCCGCGTGCTTTTCGAAGCCATGGCCAACATCCCCGGCCTCCACTTCCAAGCCGTTTGCGATATTTGGGAATACAACCTCAAAGGCGGCATCGGAAAAGTCCGCGCCCTCCAAGGCCACACCCCGAAAGGCTACGCCGATATCGACGAGATGCTCGCCACCGAAAAAGGCCTCGATGCCGTCATCGTCGCTACCCCGGATTTCTGGCACTCGCCCCACACGGTGAAATGCCTCGAAGCCGGCCTCAACGTCTATTGCGAAAAAATGATGGCCCACACCATCGAGGCCGCCCGCGAGATGGTCCACGCCATGGAAAAATCCGGCAAACTCTGCCAGATCGGCCACCAGCGCCGCAGCAATCCGCGCTACCGCTACACCCTCGACAAGCTGATCAACCAACACAAAATCTGCGGCCAGATCGTCAACGTCAACAGCCAGTGGAACCGCGCCGTCAACTCGTCGCAGGACATCGCTTTCAACAAAAAGCTCACCATCGACCCCGCCATCCTCAACAAATACGGCTTCGCCGACATGAACCAGTTCATGAACTGGCGGACCTTCCGCAGTCTCTCCGGCGGCCCGATTTCCGACCTCGGCGCCCACCAGATCGACATCTTCGGCTGGTTCCTCGGCGTCCCGCCCAAGTCGGTCTTCGCCTCCGGCGGAAATGACTACTTCAAGGAGCGCGAGCACTTCGACAACATGATGTGCATCTTCGAATACGA
Organism: Luteolibacter sp.; assembly: GCA_044369025.1. Classification (GTDB taxonomy): domain Bacteria; phylum Verrucomicrobiota; class Verrucomicrobiia; order Verrucomicrobiales; family Akkermansiaceae; genus Luteolibacter. The sequence continues at coordinate 4,696 of JBIPMR010000214.1, read as the reverse complement.
CACCCCGCAGGGCGGCGTGCGCGCCTTCTATCAGGTGCTCACCACCACCAGCGCCGGCGGCGGATTCTGGGAAAGCTTCATGGGCACCGAAGGCACCATCAAGATTTCCGAAATCTCCGCCAACTCCGCCATCTACCGCGAAGACAGCGCGCCATCGTGGGACGAACTCGTCTCCCGCGGCATCCTCAAAAAAGCCGCCGCCGCGCCCAAGCCCGCGCCGTCCGCCGATGCCGTGGCCTCCTACGAATCCGCCGCCCCCGAAGCTTTCGAGCTGCCCGGAGGCTTCGGCAAACCCGCCCACCAACCGCACTTGGAAAACTTCTTCGCCGCCGTCCGCGGCAAGGCCAAACTCAATTGCGACGCCCGCCACGCCTTCGAAAGCGAAGCGCCCATCTACTGGGTCAATCCATCCGCCCTCAGCCGCAAACCCATTGAATTCACCGCCGAACATCTCTCCGTATGAAACCAAAATTGATCCTTCCCGCCCTCTGTGCCTTCTCCGCCCTCGCCTTCACCAGTTGCGGTGAAAAAACCGCCGCTCCAGCCGATGGTGCCGCCACCACCGCTCCTGCCGCTTCCGGCGGAACCGTCGGCGGTGTCCCGCTCGTCTCCGACATCCCACCCGAGCTCATCGAAGGCACCCCGAAACCGATGAACGTCCCGAACCTCGTGCAAGCCCCCAGCAAGGCCCCCGAGTTCCTCGTGCCCGAAGGCACCACCCTGCTTTCCAAAGGCAAGCCGGTCACCTCCAGCGATGACAATCCGATCATCGGCGACCTCACCCTCATCACCGACGGTGAAAAAGAAGCCGGCGAAGGTTACTTCGTCGAACTGCTGGACGGAACCCAGTGGGTGCAGATCGACCTCGAAAAATCCGCCGAAGTTTCCGCCGTCTGGCTCTGGCACTTCCATTCCCAGAAACGCGCTTACAACGACGTGATCGTGCAAATCTCCGACGACGCCGAATTCAAAGCCGGAGTCACCACCGTCTATAACAACGACTACGACGAAACCTCGAAAATGGGCAAAGGTGCCGATAGCCCCTACGTCGAATCCCGCTTCGGCCTCATCGTCGATGGCAAGGGATCCAAAGGCCGCTACGTCCGCCTTTATAGCAATGGCAACACCTCCAACGAGATGAACCACTACATCGAAGTGGAAGTCCACGGCAAGTAAGGCCAGCCGCCTTCCCTAACGGAGCGCCGGTTTCAGCCGGCCCGCCCGCAATCCGGCGCTCCGCTCTCTCGATCACTCCATCCGGATCTTGATCCGGATCAACGCCGCGAGCATCGCCCACCCGTCGCGCAGCGGCTTGACCTTGCCGCCTCCCTTCTCCTCCCAGCTGATGGGAATCTCCAGCCATTTCGCTTCGTTGCGGTTGAGCGCGCACAGCAGTTCGGAATCGAACGCAAAGCCGTCCTCCTTCAGCAGCGGGGCCACCCGCCGGTAGTCGCCGCCGCCCAGCACCTTGCCTCCGCATTGCAAATCCTCACAAGCGAGATCGAGCAGCATGTTGGCGGTTAGGAGATACCCCCGGTGCGCAAATCCGCGCCACGGGCTTTCCACAATGTGCGTCGATTCGGTGCGCTTGCGGATGCCGATCGCCGAACGATCTGCCGCCACCGCCTTTCCGATCAGATCCAGCATGTCCTCCGCCGTCACGCTGCCATCCGCATCGACGAATGCCAACCACTCCGCGTCCGGGGCCAGTGCCCAAGCCCGCTTGACCGTCGAGCCCTTGCCAAGGTGGCGCTCCGCGAAATCCACCTCCACATTCGGATAGATCTCCGCCAGGAGGTCGCACAGCTCGTTGAGTCGCGCCCGTTCCGCCTCACCGGACCCGTCGTCCGCGATCACCCAGCGGATCGCCAGCGGGGACGCCGCCAGCGCCCTCGCCAGTTCCATTCCATAAACCGCCAGCCTGGAGGAATCTTTCCAGACCGGCGTGACTAACAGGATTTGTGGCGGAGCTTCCGGCATTCCAGGATGGGCCTCATATAAACATTGCGGCCAAATCGTTTCTTTCATCGTATCCGGGTCGCTGCATGAAGCAAATCGCCGTCATCATCTGCTGGATCAGCGTGATCGCCACCGGGATTTTTCTCCGCTTCGATCATCTATCCAAGCGCCCGTTCCACGCCGACGAAGCCACCGGAGCCCGCATCACCGCCTCCCGCATGGAGTCCGGCGATTACCGCTTCGATCCCTTCCATTACCACGGCCCCACCCTCAGCAGCCTCGCCATGCCGCTGTGCAAGTCCCGCGGCGAATCCCGCTGGCGGGACCTGACCAAACTCACCCCTCGTCTGCTCCCCGCCGCGGCCGGCAGCCTGCTGCTGCTGGTCCCGCTGCTGTGGCGCAGACGATTCGGCGATGCGCCGATGCTGCTCGCCGCCGCCCTGCTCGCCACCTCGCCGCTGCTGGTCTACTACAGCCGGATGTTCATCCACGAAATGCTGTTAGCCCTGTTCGGGATGCTTGCCCTGGCCTGCCTCATCCGTTTCCCCCGTTACGGAATCCCCGGCCTGCTCATCGGCTTGATGTTCGCCACCAAGGAAAGCTTCGCCATCAGCATCATCGCATGGTCCGCCGCCGCAGGGCTGATCGCATGGGAAAACCGCAAAAACCTCGACCGCGCCTGGTGCCTCGCCACCTGGCACACTTACAAAACCCCCGTCGCCATCTCGCTTCTCGCCGCCGCATTCAGCGCCGGTTACTTCTACACCGACGGCTTCCGCCAACCTAACGGAGCGATCGATGCGATCAAAACCTTCTTCGTTTATGAAACCGGCGCAGGCCACGACAAACCGCTCGTCTGGTATCTCCAACTCCTGACATTCCCGCAGAAATCCGGCGGTTTCTGGTGGTTCGGCACACCGGTTGCCCTGCTCGCCCTGTTTGCCGTCGTCTCCTCATTCCGCCGCGACGCCACATCCCCCGCAGTCACCCGCTTCCTCGCCTACGCCGCTGCCGGGCATTTCGGAATCTACAGCCTCATCGCCTACAAAACCCCGTGGCTCGCCTGCCTGCCATGGGCCCATGTCTGCCTGTTAGCCGGAATCGCCGCCGCCGGATTCCCGCGCCGCCGAATGCCGCTGCAAGCCGCGCTCGGCCTGTTAGCCGGTGTGGCGCTCGTCACCCAGTTCACCCAGGCCCGCCGCGCCACCGGACGATTCGCCTCCGACGAGCGCAACCCCTTCGCCTACGTCCCCACCCGCAACGACATCGAGACCCTCGAGCCCTGGCTGGCGAAACTCCGCCAGACCGCACCGCAGATCCCGCTCGAACCCGTCGCCATCATCGGCAGCGACTACTGGCCGCTGCCCTGGTATCTCCGTTCGTTTGATGGAAGCGGTTACTGGCCCGCCCCGCCCGCGGATCTGGAAAACCACGCCCTCGTCATCAGCATGCCGGAGACCACCGCCGCCGTCATGGCCCGCTTGGAAACCACCCACGTCGCGCTCCCGCGCGGCCTCCGCGCCGGAGTGCCGATCCATCTGTTTGTGAGAAACGACGTCTGGAAACTCTGGATGGAAAACGACCGTTGATGAGCGACCTCCCCTCACTGCCCGCCGCCCACGCGTTCACTCACGACGCGATGAACACCACCTTCACCCTGCGGATCTGTGAGCCGGACAAGGCCGTCGCCCATGGCATGGCCCGCGAGTGTTTCGAACAACTCGATTTCCTCGAATCCCGCCTCAGCCGCTTCATCGAAGGCAGCGATGTCTCCCGCATCAACCAACTCCAGGCCGGAGAAATCCTCTACATCAGCCAGCCCTGCCACCAATGCCTGCTCAGCGCCCTCGATGCGCACCCGCGCACCGGCGGCTTGTTCGACATCACCCTCGGCCGCCGCATCGAACATCGTAAATCCGCCGCTGACGGCCCGCCGCCGCCCGTCACCGGAAAACTCATCATCCACCCTGATGTCCCCGCCGTCACCTGCGTGGAACCCGGCCGCGAGATCGATCTCGGCGGCATCGGCAAAGGCTTCGCCCTCGACCACCTCCGCGAACTCCTCATCGACTGGGGCGCGGAAGGCGCGTTGATTTCCGCGGGCGCGAGCTCGCTGTTAGCCTTCGGCCCCCGGCCATGGCCGGTCGATCTGGCAGGCGATTCCGCCACCGTCCGCATCACCCTCCACAACGCCGCCCTCAGCGCCTCCGGCACCGGCATCCAGGGCAGCCACATCATCCATCCCGCCGGCGACGGGGCAATGCCCTCCGCACCCTGCAAGCGGCTCTGGACCGTCGCCCCCACCGCCGCGCTCGCCGAAATCTGGTCCACCGCGCTGATGCTGTTGGATCCTGCTTCAATTCCGGATTTCATCGCCGGTGAGGAAACCCTGCAGAGCGTCCATCTCGACCGTTGATAAAAAATTCTAGATTCTAGACTCACGATGAAGAAGACCCCATCACGGAGCGCGGGATTCATCTCGGCTTTCATTCATTCATCTCTCTTCTCTTGCGTCTTAAGTCCGGCAGGTAGAAGCAATAACAACCAACCCACCCCGGCCAACGCCAGGATCACCCATGGCGTGGCGAAGCCGTGGCGGGTATAAAAAGTGAGCCGGGTTTCGCGTTTCATGACACCGGTGATCGCCCCCGGATCCGGCGTCCCGCGGCGCGCGTGGACGAAGCCGTTAGGATCGATCAACTGCGACACCCCCGACGTGGCGCATACAAACACCCAG
>JBIPMR010000213.1:0-6128 GCA_044369025.1 Luteolibacter sp. | reverse complement strand
CGCCGCCGACCCCGATGGCGACGGCCTGAGCAACCTGTTGGAATACGCCCTCGGCCTCGACCCCAACGCCTGCGGGGTCATGCCCGCCACCGTCGCCCTCAACGGCGCGAACCTGGAATACACCTATACCCGCAGCACCGCCGCCAAGGACAGCGGCGTGGTCTATCAGATCGAGTGGAGCGACACCCTCGAGGCCGGCAGTTGGAGTACGGAAACGGTGACCCAGCAGATCACCTCGACCGAGGGCGCGCTGGAAACGGTGAAAACCTCCATCCCGGCCGGTAACAACGGCAAACGCTTCCTCCGCCTGCGGGTCGCCGCCGCCGGGAACTGACCGGGAATCCGGGCTTCGGGTCAGAAAGGGGAACCACGGCATCCACGAAATACACGGAAGGGGAGAAAAGGTTGCTCTTCAGAGTGCTGTTTGTCTGGGAATTTGAAAATGCTGGGAGCGCCGACGTCCTCGTCGGCATGCGAATGAGCTGCCAACGAGGTGTCGCTCACGGCTCTTCCGTTGTCTTCCCATTCACGGTGCCGACGAGACGTCGGCGCGCCCGGGGAGGCAGGCACCTTACTGTCTCTTTTACGCGCCCGAGGTGGGAGTGACGCCATCGTTGCCGCCATCTTCCCTTTTTTGCAAGTCTTCAAGTCGCATGTCCTGAGTGGGTTAGGGGAATCATGCAGATTATGCATCCCCCGTTTCACGGTGAAATCATCGACATCCGGTGGTTTCGACCCGTTTGATCACGGGCTTGGACACCAACCACTCGCGACCTGCTCCTTTTATGATCCACTCCTCCTCTCCACCCACCGCCGCGCGCGGTTTTTTCCGCCAGACTTTCCGCCACAGCCTGCTCGCGCTCGCCGCACTCGCGGGCTTTTCCGCCAGCATCGCCCACGCGCAATACGCCGACTGGAAGGCATCACCACCGAAAATCCTGCCGAACGAGCGGGTCGGCTCCGGGGCTGTTTTCCAAACTGGATCGGGAAGGCAGTTTCCGAACTTACAGGGCTTTGCCGCGCTCAAGGAGGACGGCTCGATCAGCGTTTGGGGGGCTTCCGGCGCGGGTGGCAGTGGCGCACCCGCGGGCACAGGTTATCGCATTCAGTCGGTGTTTTACGACCCTTCCGGACCGGGCTTGAGCCCCACCTTGGGTTCGCTGACGGCATCCTCGGCGGTGATCGGTGGAAATGTGGCTGACGATGGCGGCGAGACTCTTGCGGAACGGGGCGTGGTGTATGCGGAAACCCTTACCCATTCCGACCCGGAGCTCGGCGGCACCGGCGTGATCCAGTTGGTGGAAGATCCTGCGGGGACGCTCGGGGATTATTCTTTCAGCCTCAGCGGCTTGCCTGGCAACACGGCCACGGTGAGCGGCCTGGCCATCACCGGCGCGACTCTCGGCGGGACCGTCGTGAACGACGGCGGCAGCGGCACCATCACCGAGCGGGGTATGGTCTATGCCCTGACCAGCCAAAACAGCAACCCGCAGATCGGCGGCAGCGGGGTGGCGAAGCTGACCGTGGCGGGCACCACCGGAGCTTTCAGCCGCGGGCTGAGTGGCCTGACGGCGAGCAGCGCCTACACCTTCAAGGTTTATGCGACCAACGCGAATGGCACCGTTTATTCCAGCGCCGTGAATTTCACCACGCTGGGAACGAACTCTGCACCCGGGATCTTCTACGACATCCCCGCGGTATTGAATACTGCGGTGGCGGTCAGTTATACTCCGGTGCAAATCGGCAGCGCCGTGCCGCAAGGGAGCTATCTGCAGGTCTCCAACTTCGCCGGCAGCGGCACGGTGGGGGATCTCGACGCCACCGGCACCAGCGCGACTTTCAAACAACCCACGGGTGCTGCCGTCGATGCGGCCGGCAATGTCTATGTGGCGGACTTGGGCAACCACAAGATCCGCAAAATCACGCCGCAGGGCGTGGTCACCACCTTGGCCGGCGACGGTTATGAATCGTTCTTTTACGGACGGTTGAAAAATGCCAACGGCACGGCGGCCAGTTTCAACTACCCGACCGATCTGGCGGTGGATCCAGCGGCTCAATTCGTTTATGTGGCTGACAAATTCAACAATGTCATCCGCCGGGTTTCGCTGGCCTCGCCCTATGCGGTGACCACCTTTGCGGGCAGTTCGGCGGGGATGGTGGATTCCGCCACCAGCACCGCCGCCAAATTTGACAAGCCCGAGGGCATCGCTGTGGACCCCACCGGCACCTACTTGTATGTGGCCGACCGCAGCAACAATCGCGTTCGCAAAATCACCATCGCCAGCGCGGCGGTGGCCACCCTCGCCGGCAGCGGCAGCGCGGGAATCGCGGACAATGCCAACCCGCTCAACGCGACCTTCAACGAACCCACCGGCATCGCGGTGGACGCCGCGGGCAACGTTTACGTGACCGACTTCGGCGGCAACAAGGTGCGCAAAATCGCGGTAACCGCCGGCGTGGCGGGTGCCGTGACCACTTTGGGCAGCAGCGCCACTTTCAACGGCCCCTATGGCGTCGACGTCGACGGCGCGGGCAATGTTTATGTGACCGAACAGACCGGCCAGCTGATCCGGATGATCAGCCCGTCCGGCAGCGTCAGCACCCTCGCCGGAGTCAGTGGCACCGCCGGATCTGCCGAAGGGATCGGTCTGGCCGCGACTTTCAACCAGCCCTCCGGCATTGCCATCCACCCGAACGGCATCGCCTACATCACGCACTATACCAATGCGGCGACGGGCAATAAAATCCGCAGGATCAACCTCACCGGTTACCGCTTGACCGGCACCCTGCCTGCCGGGCTGAGTTTCAATGGCACCACCGGTGTCATCAGCGGCACGCCGACCGGAACCCAGGAGCCACTCGCCTTCACCGTCAGCGCCTGGAACTACCAAGGCAGCGCCAGCACGACTTTGACCGTTGGAGTCAGCATCGATCCGGTGTTTCCGACCGCCGGGGATTCGGTGTTGGTGGTCAGCGGTTTTGTGGCGGGCGGAGTGCTCGGGGATCTCAGCCTCGACTTTGTTCCTGCCCCCCGGCTGGTTCTCACGTTGGTCAACAACACCGGCAGCAGTGCGATTTCGGGCACCTTCGCCGGCCTGCCGGAACGTTCGGTGCTGATCACCACCGTGGGTGGCAATACCTTCCATTTCCAGATCAGCTACAAGGGTGGCACCGGCAATGACATCACACTCACCCGCAGCGCCGGGCCCGGGCAAGTGGCCACGTCTGTTTCGGGGACCTTCCCGCCCATCCTCACCACGCGCGGGGACAGCGTTCAGGTCACCACCACCACCGCCACCCTCAACGGCACGGTCAATCCGAACGGGTTCATCACCACCGCGCGTTTCGAATACGGCACGAGTCTGAGCTATGGCGGTACGGCGACGGTGACCCTGCAGAATCCATCCAACACAACGGCCCAGGCGGTGTCCGCTGACATCGTCGGTCTATCGGAGGGCACCTCCTATCAATACCGTCTGACGGCGACGAATATCGATGGCAGCAGCACGACGACTACCGGAATCTTTTTGACCGATGGCCCGCCGGCCATTTGGACAAGGCTGAACAGCGCCGCTGTCACGGCCACCAGTGCCAGCCTGGGAGGCTATGTGTTGGGCGACCCGGCGTGGATCACGAATGCTTCGGTGGTGACGGCGCGCGGCGTGGTTTATGCCGAGGTGGGAATCAATGATGATCCGAGGATCGGCGGTGCCGGGGTAACGCAGGTCGTCGGGGCCGGAGGGTATGGTCTGGCTTTGACCGAAGTCACCGGCCTGACTCCTAACACCGAGTATTGCTTCCGGGTTTACGCCGTCAATTCGGTCGCTCTGGTTTACAGCGTCACGGGCACCTTCACGTCCGGTGCGCCGGTTCTTCCGGATGAGCGGAGCTTGCTGGACAATACCGCCGGAGGGACTGCCGGGTTTGGTGCGAATGGGATCGCCCTGACGCCGGAGATCTGTCGCGGGGTGGCATTCACCACCGGGAAATCGACCTATCAACTCAGTTCCATGCGGACCGCGTTCGGTTCCGGGGGCGCGGCCTTGTCGGTGGCGTTGTATGCGGTGGACTCCGCCCTACAGCCGGCGGGAGCGGCGATCTTCACGAAATCCTACATTTCCCAGCAGTTCGACGCAGCGGCCTACTACACTTGGGCGCTGCCCTCCGTCGAGTTGGCACCGGAAACGGATTACATGCTGGTATTCAGCACTGCGAACGAAGGTGTGAATTGGATTTCGTCCACCGTCGTCCCCACCTCGCCCGCAGGTTGGGCGTTCAAAAGCACCTACTCCTCGTCTAACGGGCAGGCATGGTTGGTGTCGCCTGAACTGCTTGGTGTCACCCTCACCGGAACGGCCGGGCCATCCGCGCCGACGCTCGCCGCCGCCCCCATCAGCGCCCATGTCACCGCCAACACGGCCACCCTCGGCGGGGAAGTCACCACTGACGGCGGCGCGGCCATCACCGAGCGCGGCGTGGTGTATGCCGCCGCTGCCACTAACGCGGCTCCGCAAATCGGCGGCGCGGGCGTGACCCGCCTCACGGCGGTCGGCACGACCGGTACCTTCTATCTGGAAGTCGGCAGCCTGGCCCCTGAAACCGCCTACAGCGTCCGCGCCTACGCCACCAACAGCCTCGGCACCAGCTACAGCGGGGTGGGGACCTTCGCCACCCAACCGGGCTTGAAGCCGATCCTGACCACCGCGGCGGTCAGTGGGCTTTCCACCACCACCGCCACCCTCAACGGCACGGTCAATCCGAACGGATTCCTCACCACCGCGCGTTTCGAATACGGCAGCACCGCCAGCTACGGCAGCGCGGCGGCGGTCACTCTGGTGGATCCTGCCAATACGACGGCCCAAGCCGTATCCGTCGCTCTTGTCGATTTGTCGGCGGGCACCAGGTATTACTATCGACTGACGGCGACGAACATCGAAGGCACCAGCCAGACGGCTGCTGGAACCTTTTGGACTGACAGCTTGCCGTCGTTTCAGGCGATGCTTTACAGCAACGCGGTCACGCCCACCAGTGCCAGCTTGGGCGGCGTTGTGTCGGGCGGTTCTCTGATCACGGGGCGCGGCGTGGTTTATGCCAAAGTCGGAATCAATGATGATCCGACGATCGGCGGTAGCGGAGTGACGCAGGTCAGCGGGACGGGAACTTACGGGCCCTTCACCATCGGCGTCGCCGGCCTGACGCCCGACACGGCCTATTGCTTCCGGGCCTACGCCACCAACGTCGCCGGCCTGACTTACAGCAACACGGGCACCTTCACTTCCGGTGCGCCGGTCCGTCCGGACGAAGTCACCTTGCTGGACAACACCGCGGGAGGGACTGCCGGGACTTCGAACACAGGAAACGGCATGAGTTCCAGCCTCCGCTGGGGAGTGGCGTTCACCACCGGGAACAAGGCCTACCAGCTCGGCACCATGCGGACCGCGTTGTTCAAAGATCTCGGGGCCTTGTCGGTGTCGTTATATGCGGTGGACTCAGGGCAACAGACCATTGGAGAGGCGATCTTCACGAAATCCTATGTTCCCCAACAGTTTGATGACGCCGCCTACTATACCTGGACGCTGCCCCAAGTCCGGCTGAAACCTGACACGAGCTACATGCTGGTGCTCGGCTGCGTGAGCGGCAGGATCAACTGGATGACGAGCGCAGTCGCTCCCACCTCGACCGCAGGTTGGACGTTCAAAAGCAGCTACTACTCGTTCAACGGGCAAGCCTGGACCGATGCCGGCATTCGTTTTGGCGTCTCCCTCACGGGAACGATACTGTCCGTTGCGCCGACGCTGGCGGCGGCCCCCATCAGCGCCCATGTGACGGCCACGACGGCCACCCTCGGCGGGGAAGTCACCAGCGACGGCGGCGCGGCCATCACCGAACGTGGTGTGGTGTATGGGCCTGCCGCGACCAGTCCGACCCCGCAAATCGGCGGCGCGGGAGTGATTCGCCTCACGGCGCCCGGCACGACCGGCACCTTCGATGTTGAAGCTGGTAGCCTGGCCCCTGAAACCGCCTACAGCGTGCGCGCTTATGCCACCAACAGCCTCGGAACCAGCTACAGCGAGGTGGGGACATTCACCACCGCAGCAGGTGTCACCCGCAGCCACCAGCAGGAATGG
>JBIPMR010000212.1:0-6136 GCA_044369025.1 Luteolibacter sp. | reverse complement strand
CCGCCTCGCACTTGGTGTCGCGGGGTCCGGCGTTTTCACCGGCGAGGTCGGTCAGTTGATCGGGATGGATTTCGGTTTTGGGGACTTCATAATGCATCAGCCCGAGGGCGGTGCGGGCGACCTGCGCGAGATGGGCGGGATCGGAGGCAAGACGGCTCAAGACACCGGCTCCACCTTCGGCGGCTTCATAGAGGAGCAGGGCCCGGCGGTCGTGGTTGGCAGGGAGGGCCTCGACGACGAGCTCGGCGGATTCGATCTGGAAGGTCTGCTCGATCCCACGCTTCAGAGCCGCCTGGATGGTGGCCATGGCGGACTCCGGCATGAATGACGAAGTTGGCGGGGTGATGATGAGGATGTTCCGGTGGTCCTCCACGAAGGGGACGATGCGCTGGGACGCGGCCTTCTTTTCCTGGGCGTCTTCCGGTGACTCTCCCGAGTCGTCATCGCCGTCGGCGTCCTCCTTCTTGCTCCAGCGACCGCTGAGAGGATTGATGTAGAAGCCGAGCTGTTTCTTGTCCTTGCGGCGCTTCCAGCCGCGATTGATGCGCCAAAGGGCAGCTGCGGGGGAATAGGTGAGGTTTGCGACGGAATCCCCGTTGACGGTGACATCCGCGCCCATGCGATCCGGAGCGCCGCCGGGCCCCGGCAAGTAGCGGTAGGTGGTGATGATGTCGAAGCCCTGGCGTTGACGGTCCTCGTCATTCACCGAGATGCGCTCCACCGGGTGTGTCTCCACGGTTTCAATTCGATAGAGTTCATTGACGCGGCTTTCCGGGGTGAACGGCTCGCCACAGGCGTCGCATACGTGATCCTTGGGCTCGGGGTCCTCGGTCTTACCCAAGTGCCCATAGCCGCAGCAGGTGCAGACGAGGGCATTGATGGTGGCGAGATGGGAATCCGACGAGATGTGGTCGGCGGCGGTGACGTTGAGCTTGGCGCGATCGACGCGGAACATGCGTCCTTCGTGATAAATGAGGCTGCGCGGACCGAACTCTGATAGCGCGAGGAAGCGTGGACGGCTGACCATGCTGCCGGAGTCGTCCTTACCGTCTTTTTTCTTGCGGCCTGTGGCGGGAATCCAAGCCATCAGCGGCAAACGCGGGAAGTTGTAACCCGGGAGGAAGCCTTGGCTGGCAAGGTAGCGGAAGGTGTAGAAGTCGTTGTTTTGGCCTCCGCCGGTTTTGAGCAGGAGCTTCAGCTGGTTGACGGCATCGAGATAGCGGCGCTTCGCATTTTCGCGGTCCCGGGCCGAGGTCGCCGGGCTTTTGTTGATGGCGTCGGCGGAAGCCATCTGTTGGTGGGTGGCATCGTAGAGCTTCCGCCAGCGATCGAAGGCTTTGCCGAAGGCGTCCGCGCTGGCGCGGATGATGTCTTCGGTGAAGTTCGGCACGAACCATGTGGTTTGGCTCAGCTCTGCTTCGACCTGAGCGATGACTTCCTTTGCCGCGATCAAGGCACGCCGACCCACGGCGGGATCGGTGATGGCTTCCAAAAGAGAGGATTCCAGTGGTTTCTCGCGGGTCTCAAGATCCAGAAGGGGTGCGATGCTGGTGTCGATGGATCGTTGCGCCGCGGCGAGCCAGACGGCGTGGAGGTGGCTCTCGATGAGGTCTCGATTGCAGAGGTCGAGTGTGGGGGCCTTGACGACGCCATGGACCATCTGGTCGGAGTGATGGAAGAACCACTGGTCGTGTGGGCTCATCGCAGCCGAGTAGGTAATCACAAGTGCGGCCTGGCCCGAGCGTCCCGCACGACCGCTCCGCTGGGCGTAGTTCGCAGGTGTGGGCGGGACGTTGCGGAGATAGACGGTATTGAGAGCGGAAATGTCCACGCCGAGCTCCATCGTGGGCGAGCAGTAGAGAACGGGCAGGCGGATGAGTTTGCCTTTTTGGCCGGACTCGTTTTTCCACCAATCGCGATCGCGTGACGACATGCGGAAACGGGCTTCCAAGACCTTGCGCTTGTCGGCATCGACCTGGGCGGTGTGCTCATGAGCCTCGAAGTCGAAGAAACTGTGTCCTGGATTTCCCAGAAGCTCGGAGACGGACGAATACAAGTCCCGGAAGAAGGCGTTGGCCTTGCTGCCGGCATCCGCAGGTTTCTCGTTCATCACCCAGCGAAGAGCGGTGTCCTTGACCGCCCAGCCCATGATGGCCGGCCTGTTGTCGGACTTTGATTTGTCCACTTGCTGAGGAGTGACGTAGCCACCTTTGGCCGCGACTTGGAGAAATGCCCGGACCAGCTCCACGAGGATCTCACCGTGCGTCTTGCGGATGTCTTCCGCTTCAGGGAAATTCTCCCACTCCTTCGCATATCGTATTTCCCGGATGAGGCGGGACCTGGCTCCACCGCCAATGAGGTCGTCGCGTTTCCGCTGGCCTTTGCTTTCGGGGCGTTTGTCGAGAATCAGATACTTCGAGGTCGCCAGTATTTCGTCGGACCCGAAAGCCCAGCGTTCGGTGAGATGGCCTGAGACTGCCGCTCTCATACTGTCCTGTCTCGCGGCATCGAGGTAGTCGGACTCGACACACAGATCGCGCAGCATGGCTTCGAAAACGATGCGCCCGAGGGTGGCGCGAGCGGATGGTGAGAGAGAACGCAGAAGTGCCCAGCCGGCTTTTGCGGGATCGGTGAGATTGGCAGGCTGCTTTTCCACGGAGAATGCACTTTCGCGAGCAGAGAAATCTTCCAGGCCGGGGAAGTCGATGTGGAGGAGGTCGAGTTGGCGGAGGTTGGGGTTGTTGAATCGCCACCCTTTGCGCAGATCGCGGAGCAAGCGGTAACCGAGAACAAAGCGAGCGGCGCGAATCGCCTCCTGTTTGGCGAGACCGAAGAGATCAGGCTCCACAAGGAATTCTGATAGGATATCCTCGTCGTTCGTCTCGAAGCCCAAGGAGCGGAAGACCTCGACCCCCAGATCACCGGCAAGCAGTCCGCCGCCGTGTTTCCTGAGAGCCGCGAGCAGGCCCGAGCGAATCATCAGCAGGTAGAGGAAATCATTGAAGTGGCCGGCTTGAAGGGCGGCGTCCTGCCGATTGTCCGTGAAACCTAGCAGCTTACGAGGATCAAAGGTGCTGCCTGGCTCCAAAGGCGTGTCGAAGTGCTGTCGCAGGATGGCGAGGGTTAGCACGGTGGTGGCGGAGGATCGGCCCTCGCCGGATAGGCTGGAGAGCCGGTTGATGTCGCGACCGTGTGCTTGGTGTTCGTGGCCGCAATTCAGACAGAAGCGGAATTTTCCGGGAATGAACCAATAATCCCGACCGCTGCCGCGATGGCCTCGCTCATCGACGCGCTCGCGGCAGGGGACCGCGTCCCGATAGGTCTGCTTTACCTTGGTCGCGGTAGTTCCCTGTTCCGTCCATGAATCCGGGAGTTCCTCGGGGTTTCCTTGGAATTGTAGATTCTCCCGGATCGGCGCGAGGAAGCCGAATCGGCGTTCCCTCTCGTCGCTACCCACGTCGTCGATCTCGCGGGGTGAGTAGTTAGGGAGGGATTCTGACGTGTGCCAGACGGGGTGGTATTCCTGGCCGCATTCGCGACAGAAATGGGTGCCGAACAGCAGAACGGCGTCTTTTTGGCGGCCGGGTGCGAAGCGTTGGGCATCAAGGGTAATCTGGCGCTTGTCGTCGGACTCCAGCGTGCAGAGGACCTTGCCTGGGCCGCTGATGAATTGGTGGAGCTTGAAGGCAAACAGGGCACGCCCGTCGGGAGTGGTGACCTTCTGGGCTGCGGTGAGGAAGTTTTCCAGTGCTTGCTTGGCGAGTGGTTTTTCCACGTTGGCATCCTTTGCCAGTAATTTCGAGGCATCCGAAACGCTGAGCGGTCTGGCGCGGCGTGGACTGGACTGGTCTTTCATGTCGAGCCCGAGGGTAAGCTCAGTCCAGACCGCGAGGGGGTCTCGGCGGAACGAATCCACATTGTCCCATGAGTCGATGGTTTCCGACAGGCGGGCAGCAAGAAGTGGTTTCACCGACTCCAGTCCCATCGAGAGATCGGTGGCTCGCTCGAGGGTTTCATCGATAACGTCGGTCTCCTCGATAGTGGTTCCGAAGAGCTTGGAGGCCACAGAGGCTACCGTTCGCTTTTGGTCTTCGGGCGTGCCCGTGCTCGACATCGTGGCCGATGTGCCGATGCATAGAAGGTTCTGCGCCTTCAAACGCTGGCGGAGGCGACGGACCAGCATGGCCACGTCGGCACCCTGACGTCCGCGGTAGGTGTGGAGTTCGTCCATGACGAGGAACTCCAGTCCCTGACAGTGATCCACCACTCGCCGGTCCACATCCTCATAGCGGGTAAGGATCAATTCCAACATCATGAAGTTGGTGAGCAGGATGTCAGGTGGGTTTTCGGACAGGGCCTGTCGTTCGGCCTGACTTTCCTGCCCGGTATAGCGCGCAATAGTGAGCCCGCAGCCGTTCGGCCCCACATTTTGCATGAACTTCCCAATCTCCTCCGCCTGGCTGTTGGCAAGGGCATTCATCGGGTAGATGATGATGGCTCGGGTGCGGGGAGTGGCGTCGTTCTGACGGGCTCTGAGGATGCGATCGACGATCGGGATGAAGAACGCGAGTGACTTACCGGATCCAGTGCCGGTGGTGACCACGTAGCTTCTGATTGCCTGAGCCAGCGCAATCGCATCCTGCTGGTGCTTGTGAAGGCGAATGGGAAGAGGTTTCCCGGAGTCTTTTCCCACCTGGAAGATCTCAGCGGTGAGCGGGTGAAGAACTTCCTGCTTTGCAAGTTCAAGAACCGAGCAGCCTGGTTTGTAATTGGGGTTGATCTGGATCAATGGCTCCGGCCAATAGCGACCGTTCTCGTATTCCGAATTGACGAGGTCGGAAATGTCGGAAGCGGCGATCTTTACGAAACTTCGGGAGAATTGCTCGTAGCTTTGGATGATCTGGTCCCGAAAGTTGAATGCGTTCATGAAGGGGTAATCGACAGGTAGACTATCTGGCTGCCGTTAGGTTGGGAAATCGAAGCGGCAGGCGCAAGCAGGGACTGCAAGACCGAGATTTTAGATTAATCGAGGCGATTCTCAGGAGGCTCCATTCGGTTCCCTGGGGCGCGGGCGGAATCTCAGTTTTTAGCACGGGGGTGGTCAAATAGCGGGGCTGGTAGAGAAATTCTGGATTTTAGTGGGCGTAATGAATCATCCTAGGGATGGCGTAGGCCCAAGATTTGCTGTGAATCGTATTCAAAAAATCATTCATGAATTCTGCGACAAATTTTGAGCCCCCCGCGGATAACTTTCAGTCAATTTTGCTGTATTTAATGAATCACTTGATTCTTTGAATACAGTTGACCAGAATCAGACGTGACTGAGCCCGAGAAATCCCAAAGCGTCCCGGTCGCCATTTTGGCGCGGGTTTCAACCGACAAGCAAAACACTGCCCGTCAGATCCACGAGCTTCAGCAGGTGGCGGCGGAAAATGGATGGGAGGTGGTCGAGATCATTGAAACGGCCGGCCTGTCCGGGAACGCCAAAGAAGGTGACAGGCACGACCTGGGCCGCGTCAGGGAACTGGCAGTCGCCAAGAAAATCCGCAAGGTGCTCGTTCACGAGGTTTCCCGCCTCGCCCGTCGCAACTCGACGGCGCACAAGTTTCTCGAAGAAATGGAGGCTCTCGGCGTGTCGCTCTACTGGCACGCCCAGCGGATCGAGACGCTTCTGGCGAACGGCAAGCGCAACCCGGCCGCTTCGATCATGTTCAGCCTCCTTGCAGAAATGGCCCGCAGCGAGCGGGAAACTCTGGTGGAACGCATCAACTCCGGCTTGGCCAAGGCACGGCGAGAAGGCAAGAAACTCGGGCGGCCGGAAGGTTCCTCCCGGTCACCCAAGGATTTCCTCTCCACTCACAGGGACGTTGTGAAGCAGCTTCGCGCCGACCAATCGATTCGAAATACCGCCAAGATCACCGGTAAGAGTGTGTCAACCGTGCAACGGGTGAAGGCGTCGATGCCAACCGCCGCTCCAAACCCCGCCCCTGCTCTTTCATCCACTGACACCCGGCAAGCCTGCTCTCCAAAAAGTCGTCGCTCCCGCACTTGTCGGCGCGCCCTCACTTGAGGCAATCACCGCCAACAGTGTCGGAGTCGAAATTGCCATCTTGCTCGCATCCATCCTCAGCAGCCG
>JBIPMR010000211.1:0-6137 GCA_044369025.1 Luteolibacter sp. | reverse complement strand
GTCCGCCCCATTTGGGATCGAAGGCGACGGTCCACGGTTTGTCCAAGGTCATGAGCGGCGTGGCTTGGGGGAAGTTTTTTCCGTTCGCAGAGGGTTCGCCGGCTTGGCGGAAGACGACGAACCATGATTGGGTGGGAGCGAAAACGAGAGGGACGATCGTTTGGCCGGATTCCTCGCTCCATTCGGGAAGCAGGCGGCGCTCGCCGGTGACGGCATTCCAAAGTTCCGGCTGGCGGCCGGTGACACGGAAGGCGCAGTTGGCGGCTTCCGGACGGTCCTTCTGATTGGAGATGAAATAGATTTCCGCATCCTTCGAACGGCGGTGGGTGAAGAGGAGGTTGGCCCCGGCAGCCGCGCCGCGGAACTCGATGGCGGGCGGGGTCTGGGAGGAGTCGAAGATTGTAGTTAGATCTTTCTCCCAGATGATGCGGCCTTTGCCGAATTTGCGTTCGCCGGCTTTGGTGAAGTCGCCGTTGCCCCAGATTTCGGTGGCGAGGGCGCGGACTTCTTGGTCGGCTTGCGGTTGGTTTTGCAGGCTCGGGGATTTGACGGGCGGCGGGCCGAGGACGGTGGCGCCCGCCTGGATCAGATCGCGGATCTTGCGCAGGACGGCGGGGCGCATGCTGTCCTGTTTCGGCAGGACGAGCACCTGGTAGCTGACGCCGTGGGGAAGGACGAGTTGGCCGTCGCTGACGGTTAGATTGTCTATCATGACATCGGCGTTGATATAGTCGAAGTCGCGGCCGGGCGGGAGCGCGGGTTCGCGGGCACCGGTCATTTTCGGCGCGTCCTCGCCGATGAAGTAGGCGACATCCGCGACGCGCCAGCCTTGTTGCAGCATCCAGCAGGACCGGCGTTCGTAGTCCACCCAGCTGCTGCCTTTTTCAAACCAGGTGTTGTGGCGGTTGAACTCGGTGCCCCAGGGCGCGTTGATGCCGGGGATTTTTTCGTCGCTCGGCTGTTGGATGTAAACGTGGAGCACCACGTGGTTGACGCCCTCGCAGAACGACCAGTCACCGCGGGCCTTGAGGTCTTTGGGAGAGTTTTTAAAAGCCGGGCCGCCGGTGAAGGATTCGGCGGAAACGAAGGGTTTGCCATAGATGTTCGCGCAAGATGAGGCGGCGCGGCATTCGACGGAGCCGAGCTCGCCGGTGACCCAGAACTCGCCGCCGATGCGGTCGGAGTTCGCGCCGTATTTCAGGAATTCGCCGGGAAATCCCCAGTGCCCGTAGTTTTCCAACCACAGGCCGAGGCCGTTTTTCCTGGAGGACTCGTTCATGCCGCCGACGTATTCGGTGGCGACGCGGTCGGCGACGATGCGGCGCAGGTCCCAGAGGAAACGCTCGCTTTGCGCGGCGCTGCCGATGATGCGGCCGCTGAGCACGGGCAGCCAGGGGATGGCGTTGTAACCGAATTGTTTCTGGAAACTTTCCGCCAGGTCGTCGCTCCAGTTTTGCGAACCCATCTCGTAGCTGTCGGCGATGACGCGGGTGAGCGCCCTGCGGTCGGCGGCGGGCATGCGTTTGAGGAGCTGGCCGATGAACGCGTCGAAATGCTGTTGGGTGAACTTGCGGTTCATCTTGTCCACTTCGAAGCCTTTGCCTTCCGGCGAGGCGGGCGAGTTGGTCATGCCGGTGGGGGTCTTGCCGACGCGCTGGATGATCCACTCGCCGGCGGGCACGTCCCAGGTGAGGGTGCCGTCTTTCGCGAGCTTGGCGGTTAGGTTTTGGATGGTGTTGGTTGGGACGGTGAGCGCGGGCGACTCGGGCTCGGGCTGGGTCGGCCACTGATAGGCGCTGGCGAGCGGCAGCGGGGTGGGGTGCATTTTCGCGAGTTGCTTCTCGATGTAGGATTCGAGGCGCGCGGCTCCTGATAGATCGATTTCGGCGAGGCCGGGTTTCGCGGCGCGGGCTGTTGGATTTGAGAAAACCATGCGGAAATGGCTGCCGGTGGTGGCGGGAAAGGAAAGGGTGACCGGCCCGCGAGGCATGAAACCGGTGCCGATGGCGGGGTTCGAGCGGTCGCACTTGAACTGGCGGATGGTGGTGAAATTTCCCGCGGCGTCGGCGACTTGGAGCTCGGCATTCGAGCTGAACGAATCGCCGGTGGGATGGATACTCAGGCTGCGGGCGGTGAGCGGGGCGTCCAGCTGGATGTCGATGGTGACCGCGGCATCTTTGCCGGGTTTTGCCGGGAACCGGACGTGGGTGTTTAGATCGCCATCCGCGATTTTCTCCCCGTCGGCGATGGCCGGGGTGAAGGTGATGCGCGGCTTGAGGGTTGCCAGGGATTGCGCGTCATTTTCCGGTGCTGGAAACGCCAGCACGGCGATGTCCTGGAATGGCTCGATGGGAGTTGCTAGTTTCTGTGTGAACTTCGCGGGACCGGTGACGCGGGTGTCCGAGGAGATCACGTAGCGCATCGTCTGCTCGGCGCTGATCCACGGGCCGCCGGACTGGCTCCATCCGGGACAGTTGAACATGCCGATGTTCACGCCGAGGCGGCCGCCTTCGCGGATGGCGTGTTCGACGAGTTGCCACCATTCCTCGCTGAGCACTTTGATTTTCCCCGCGGGTTGGTTATCGAGGAAAATATTGCCGATGAGCGCCTCGCGGATGCCGATGCGTTTCATGGCTTCGAGATCCTTGGTGATGCCGTCGCGGGAGATGTTGTCGCTGATCCAGTAGTAATAGCACCACGGCGCGGCTTGGGCGGGCGGATGGGCGAATCCGGATTCGAGCGGATCGGCGGTGGCGGTTGATCGAAAAACCGCGGCGGCGAGTGCCGGGAAGAGGGTCGCGAATCGAAGGGGTTTCATAGGGCTTGGTCGGAAAGGGGGCGGGAGCGGGCGACGGCTCGCCAGCATCCACGACGGCGAGCGTATTTTCCCGAGCTTGTGAATACACGGAAAACCGGCCCGAGATTGCGGGATCTCAGGAAATCATCCCGAAGGATGATGTCGGGCGATTCACCCTTCCCTCAAACGCGCCTACTCATCGATGCGATAGTCCAAGACGCTGATGGTTTTGCCGTTCTGGCCGATCTGGGAGACCCAGCCGTCCTGTTTGACGCGGGTGCTGTCGGTGGCGGGTTTGCAGTCAGCGAACAACGATTTCATGCTGGAAACGACCTTTTGCGTTTTCCATGGGTGACTGGCTGCGCTGCTATACAAACTCGTGTGAGTCACCGAAACCGCGGGAAACGGGACCGCCCTTGCCGCGGTTTCCGGCGGCGTTGCGTTGGTAACCGGGCAACGAGGCCACCGCCCACGGGCCCGCCGGGAGTTGGCGGCGGGCGACCGAGACCTGGCGCGCATCGTCCCAGTAGGCGGCGTATTGCCAGCCTTTGTGGGTCCACAGCGATCCCGGGCCGAAGTTCCACCGGTGACCCGGTTTCACGATGTCGGTTGGCATGCCGTTTTCCGCGACGGTGGAAACGCGGCTCCGCGATGGATCGACGACGATCTCCTTGGCTGGAACCGCCGCTGTGATGGCCAGTGAGATCGATATGATGAAAAGGGCGGGTTTCATGGTGTGCGACGTGCGCCAGGGGACGCGGATCGAGGTGAAATGCTTTCCGCAGTCACGGTCTGGTCGTAACGGTAATTGAAGCGGCGGTCGGGCGCGCTGTCACCATGGATGGCGAACTCGACGATGTCGCCGTCCTTCTGCTGATTGTCGCCCCATTTGAAATCAAAGCGCAGGGCCGGAGCCGACCCGAACAAAGTGCGCGGCAGGGCGAGCTCAAGGTCCTTGCCTTTGACCGCATAGGGGACACGTGCCAATTCCGTCGTTTTCCCTCCTCCGATCCGGTGTAAGGACAGCCCGGCGACGGTGGGTGCCGAGCGGTTCACGAGCAGGTCGTAGCCATTCCAGCCGGTTTTCGGATTCTGGTCCGCATCGATGTAGAGACGCATCCAGTTAGAATCGGTCGCCGGACTGATGTCGGCGGCGCAGGAAACGTGGAACGCCACCGAATCCTGTGAGGGCGAGACGTGGGCGCGGATGATGTCGTTGCGCCCGGTGGTGTTGGTGTAGCGGATGGATTTGTTCCAGCCGATATGGTCGCGGTGCAGCGTGTCCCCCTGGAAATCGCGGTATTCCGGCAGGACGTCGGCCCAGTCGCCGAAGGTGCCGTCGATCTTGATGGGCTTGGCGATCGGAATGGTGGGCGGGCGGACGCCTTTGTAACGGCGCACGTTGGCGACGAGTTGATAGTAATAGTTGTCGCCGTGGCCGTTTTTCATCGGTTCGGCGTCGCGGCTGAACTCATGGTTCAACTGGTCCACGAAATAGCTGGAACCTTCGCCGAGCTTGGTGAAAGCCATTTGTTTGGGTTTGTGGGGCTTTCCCCAGGTCTGGCGCTGGGCGATCCATTCGTTCCAGCCGGTGACGAGGATGAACGGTGGATCGACCTCCAGGGCACGTTGCCACTGCATCTCCGCATAGATTCCCTGATGCGTGCGCAATTGGCCGGCAACGGGCGCGGGAGCATCCTGGCCGCCGGTGGCGCTGCGGCCCTTGCCATCCAGCGGGTGGGGCGCGATGCATACGGAAATCTGCTCGGGCTTGTCCTTGGATTCGTGCCAGCCCGGCTGCTGCGGCGACCAATCCACCCAGGTCCATTTGTCCCGGCCGTCGCCGAACCAGGGCTGGCTGCTCCAGGCCCAGGTGTGGCGGATGGTGAAGTAGTCTTTCATGCTTTGGGAAAGCGTCTCGGGATTGGATAGAAGCAGCGGCTTGCCGAGCCAGCGGAACCAGAGTTCCGGATATTTTTGCGGGGCATAGAGCGCCGCATGGAGTTTGGGGACCGATTTCTCCGGATGGCTGTTATGCATCGCCGCCACCTTGGGCACCGGCAATCCCTGCAAGCGGCCTTGTTCAAGGTTCTCACAGACCGCCAGCATCTCGTCCGGATAGACCAGGGCGTTGGTCTGGTCAAAAAGCAAGGTGTCAATCCCCGCCGCGGTGAGCATGGAGCGGTGGCGCGTTAGAACGAAGGGATCGTCGATTGAGTAGTAGCCGAGTTCCGGCTCGCCCCAGAAATGAAACGAATTTCCCGGGCCCCATTGGGGATCGGTGGGATTCGCGGCGAGGATCTGGGTATTGTCATAGACCGGAATGTTGCCTTTGTTGCTGTAGCCATTGTTTACCCAGAGGAAATAAAACAGGCCGACATGGCGGTCGGCGCGGGGCGGGCCGACCTCGTTGAAAGTGGGCAGGCTGCGGCCCAAGGCGTCGGTGGCCACCCAGGTGTCGGCGAAGACGTCTCCGTCCGCAGGAACCGCGGAGACGGGCATTAGCGTGGAAATGAAAAGGAACGGGAACAAACGGCGGGGCATGGGATGGGGTGGGGTGGGTGGAGGTTGAACCATGAGATCAGGCTTTTTCAGCGGGCTTGGGAAGCCGTCCCCATGGCGTCCCGCTTCTTCAGATAGTCTTCATACGCCGCGTGCTCGTTCATCTTGTTTCGAATCGGCACCGGTATTTGAACCTGGGCGCTTTGCGCGGGTTCGAAGGTGTATTTGCCGAGCGTCTCGCCGGCCTTGAACGCCACGGGAAGACCGGTTGCCAGGCTGAACCATGCTTCGCGGATCCCGTAGTTCGAATAGTCGATGATATCATCCATCTTTTCGGAGTTCGGATTGTGCTTCTCCGGGCTGCCATCCAGGAAATAGGCGCAGGATTCGCCGTGCGCTTCTTCAACTTTGACGAAGAGCTTTGGATTGACCCAGTCGACGCCCGGGAAACGCTTGCGAAAGAGCTGGTCGGCACTCGGATAACTGGCGAGATTCGTCGTCATCACCTCCTTGTCGCGCGGTGAGATTCTGAATTCGAAGTTCCCCAGATAGTAGGCTTCCTCCTTGGCACCACCTTCAATGTCAACGATCCGGGTGGAAACCGGGTTCTTGATCGTGTAACGCACTTTCTCCGGCCGGGTGAGGTCTGAGAGTTCGAGACTCTGCGCCGCGAGGTCCGCCTTTTTTTCGGAGACGATCTCCCGAACCGAGTTCTGATAGGTATAGCGGATCGTCCAGACCGCCTGGCCGGGAGGAGGAGAGAGGATGATTTTCGGACCGGTCGCTGCCTGGGCGTTTCCGGATAGGGTTGCAGCCAGTTGGAAAATGCCGGTGAGTA
>JBIPMR010000408.1:0-4339 GCA_044369025.1 Luteolibacter sp. | reverse complement strand
CGACGAACCCGGCTTCCTAGCCGCCCAGGTGTTCGCCGTCGCCGCCGAGACCGGCTGGCCCGAGGAGCGGATCCTGTTCATGCCGCTCGCCCGGTTGGCGCAATACCAGCACTGCCTGCTGCGGCGGAACGGGGTGCGGACGAGTTGGAGTAGCGCCGGGACGGAGCAAAACACGCTGCGGGAGCAGTTGGAGTTGTTGCGGGTGCGTTGGAATCAAATTACTTCGTCGGATCCTTGCTCATTGTCTTTGTCTTGAGCACTCCGTTCTCTTCGTAGGTGACTTCATACTCCTTTCTTCCAGGTACAAACAAATACTCAGGCTTTCCTTTTTTGTTAGAAATGATACCAACAGTTGGTTTAGACGATGACTCCTTCACCGCCACGATACTTTCGTTTGGCGGCGAAGGATCATTGCCTTTTCCGATACCGTCTAAAATGCCCGAGTTCATTAAAATGCTAGTGCAAAAAATCGAAACTCCGGCAACTGAAATCAAAAACGCAGCGAATCCAAAAGCACGCAAAGCAGTCGGCATATTCACGAAGAATCCCTTAATATCAACACCAATAGATGGGGTATATTTCCTAGTGGCTTTTCTCCTGCGTTCTTTTCTGATCTCTATCTCCATGATCCTACGTTTCTGATCACGGAGACGACGAGATCTTTCGAAGAATACACTCATGGCTAGAAACTCTTGTTCACTGTAAATACTTGCAAGTCAAGGCAAAAAGCAGTCCACCCTATCCACCGATGTAATGAATTCAGGTTGACTCCGCCCCCGACGCATGAGCGCGCTGACAGTCACCCTTGGAGCCGACATCACCGCGCTGAAGCGGTCTATGGCGAGCGCCACGCAGCACGTTTCCGCATCCGCCAAGAAGATGGCGAGCCTGACTGCTGCCGGGTTGAAGATCGGACTCGGTGCGGCTCTCGCTGGCGGTGGCGTGGCACTAGCCGCAGGAATGAAGGCGGTCACATCAGCCGCGGATTTCGAACAAACGAAAGTGGCCTTCACCACCCTGATCGGCGACGCCGCGAAGGCGGAACAAACGCTCGCCCAACTCCGCGAACTCGGTGCAAAAACGCCTTTTGAATTTCCTGAACTCGCGGATGCCGGCCGCAAGCTCATCGCCTTCGGTGAAGGATCCGACACGGTGGCGGCGACTCTCGCCCGCATTGGCGACGTGTCGGCAGGCGTGCAGGCCCCGGTCAATGAAATCGCCGAACTCTACGGCAAGGCGCGCGTCCAAGGGCGGCTCTTTGCCGAGGACATCAACCAGCTCACCGGTCGGGGAATTCCGATCATCGGCGAGTTAGCCAAACAATTTGGTGTCTCGGATTCGCAGGTAAAAAAACTCGTCGAGACGGGCCAGGTCGGTTTCCCGCAGATTGAGCAGGCATTCGTCAACATGACATCCCAAGGCGGCAAGTTCGCGGGGATGATGGAGGCGCAGAGCAAAACCACTTCGGGCCTCTTCTCCACCCTCAAGGACACGATCAACGAAGTGTTCCTCACCCTCGGCACGCCGATCAACGATGCGATCCGCCCATTGGTCGAACAAGCAATCGCGCTTGCCCAGAAACTCGCCCCACTTGCGGCGGAGGCGGGAACCAAAATTCGTGACTCGATCCAGTATGTGATCGCCGTGTTCAAAAGCGGCCAGTTCCTCAATCTCGTCGGGTCCTCCTTGAAACTCGGGTTCGCGATGAGCGTAAATTTTCTGTGGGCCACGCTTCGCGCCACCATCGCCGCCGCTGGCCAATACATCGTGGAAATCTTCAAGACGGCCATCACCTACTTCCAGGTCATCACCACACTCGACTTCTGGAAGGGCATGGGCAACGCCCTCATCGGGATCTTTCTATCCGCCATCGGATTCCTGCAAAAGGGCCTCGCCGAAGCGCTGGAAATCGCCCGTCCGCTCGCCGAGGTGTTCGGAAAGGGTGACGCGATTGACTCCGCCCAGGGAGCCTTACGGGAATCCGCTGGCATTCTCGATGCGGAAGCGGCGGGACGATACGGCGATGCGGGTGACCAACTCGGGCCGCTTGCCGCCAAGGTCGGACTCAGGTTGCAGGAGGCGGGAGAAAACATCTCCGCCCGATTCGGCGACGCCTTCTCGAACACCGCAGAGGTGATCGACACGACCGGACTGCGAGAGAGCATGAACACCGTCCTAGGAACCATCCGGGAAGCAATCCCGAAGCCGGATGAGGTCAAGAACGTGGTGGCCGCAGTCGCCAAACCAGCTGCGGCTCCTGACGCCCTGAAGCCGAACACTCCCGAGTCCTTCTCCCCGATTGTCACCTCGCTAGGAAAAGTCGGCGGCGGCGGTTATTCGTCCGGCACGCTCGATGCGCAGCGGGAAAACAACCGGCTTACGGGGGAGACGAACCGGCTGATTTCCGACATGAGCCTCAAGATCGGCAGGCTCGGCGGCGGTGGCCAAGCGGCCTTCGGTTGACGCCACGCCCCGGCCAAGATGCCGCGACACGTTTCGATCCAGCAGGGCCAGCTCTACCCGCAGCCGGACTATTCAGTCGCGGTGGATCGCGAGGGCAAATGGACCGCCACCCAGGTGTTCCTCTGCCACCGCAGTTCGATGACCAAGTTGATGCCGCGCCCAGGAACGCCGCATCCGGAAATCCCGTTTATTTCGGTGGACACCGTCACCGGCCAGGTGACCGAGGGTGACATCGCCCAAATCACCTGCAACTACGCCGGGACTGACAACAACGATGCCGACGCCAACAAGACGAGCTACACGCTCGGACTTTCGCTCTCCGAGGAACCGTTGCTCACCAACAAAAAGTTCAAGACGTTGGCGGAGGATGAAATCGAGGCGCTGCAAGCCATCATCAGCGGCAAGGACAAGGATTCGTCGGGTGCGCCATACAAGGACAAGGTGACGAGCACCCTGGGCAAAAAGGCACTCGCCAAAATCCAGCGGGGCCAGATCTCTTACTACTCTCCGAAACTAACGTGGCGGCAGGCAACGGTGAAGAAGTCGTCTGCGGCGGCATTGGACATTAGAAAAATCGGAAAGATCGATAGTCCCGACGGCAGGCAGCCGAGTCTCCCGGATGAAGGCAACTGGCTGCTCAATGGCGTCACTCAAACACAGGAGGGGGGAGCCTATCGAATCGAGCGCGAATGGATCGCCAGCGACGGCGGTGGTTGGGATTCTGACATCTACGACGACTGACACCCATGAGACTCCCCGGTAAAAAACGCTCTGGCAACCCGATCCTCGCGAGCGATTGGAACATGCTCATCGACGCCCTCGAAGCTCGCACCCCACGGCCGGGAACAGGCGTCGAACTGGTCGCCATGACCGGCGGATTCACCTACCGGGTGCGCCGGATCGGCAGCGGGGGCGGGTCGGCTGGATCCGCGATATGCCCATTTGGGGAGATCATCGACGTGGATGACGAAACGAGTTTCTCCAAGGGCATTCGCGGCGGCGTGATCTTTTGCGGGGACAAAAACTTCAACGTCAAATATGAGGGGATCAACACCGCCCCCGAGACGAATTGGGAAACACTGATCCAAATCAAAATCGCCGGGGTCGAGCCGGTCACCGATGACGACGGCGAAATCTACCTCCCAGGAATCTCCACGGCCGGAAGCATTCCGGTTTGGGAATCCCGATCCGTGGAGACCGGGTATGACGACAATACCAATCCGCCCTCTCCATCCGCCACCGGCACCATCATCATTCCGCTGGGGAAACTCACTGTCACTGCGGGCGTGCCGTCGTTCGAGCCCACGGGCTGCGGTAACATCACTATCGGCCAATGTGCTGGCATCCTCAATTTCACGCGGGCATGATCGTGGCCACCATCCAGGAAGTGAACGAGATTTCACTCGGCTGCTGTGCCTGCCCATGGCCGGAATGCCCGGAGCCTCGCAAGGAATGCGAGTCCATGTCGGCATCAGCAAGCTGCGCGGATGACGACTACACGGACGCGCTAACGGAATGGGAAGAGGGGTTGGCCGCATGGCTGGCAGCCCCTCAAATCGAATGGCTGGCAGGGCGTGCGGCATGGCTGGCGGCAGACCCGGAGCGAGAGCCGGAAGATTATCCGACAGCCATGCCGGAAGCTCGCGATCCCGGCGATTACGACATTGGCGAACCGGAAATGCCGGCAGGTTATGAGGACGTCACCCATGGATGTTACGCTCCGTTCATTCAGCCTGGTGGAGAACTGACGGACGACCTGCCCGCAATCTATCGGGAGATGGAACATGTGGCGGATGAGCGCACATTGACCGGCGAGATAAGGCACTATGTCGCGCGGTCCGGATCGCTTGGGCAACTCTCATTCAACTCGTTCTTC
>JBIPMR010000210.1:0-6187 GCA_044369025.1 Luteolibacter sp. | reverse complement strand
GGTGACGCGCGCTTGCGAACGCTCGATCGAGATGCCGCGGATGACGACGTGTTCCATATTGGGATGTTCTTCTAACACAAGGGTTCCAGGATTATCGTTGAGAGAGGAGCGGACTTCGAAAACGACGCCGAATTTTTTCGCGAACTCGACCGAGCGCGACTGCATGACTTTCGAGCCGGACGAGGCCATTTCAAGCATCTCGTCGTAGGAAATTTCAGGGAGTTTGCGGGCGTTTTTGACGATGCGCGGATCGCAGGTGTAAACGCCGTCGACGTCGGTGAGGATCTGGCAGACATCGGCCTTGAGCGCGGCGGCGACGGCGATGGCGGTGAGGTCGGAGCCGCCGCGGCCGAGGGTGTGGATCATGCCGTCCGGGGTGACGCCTTGGAAACCGGCGACGACGAGGGATTTTCCGGCATCGAGGAAACTCCGCATCAACGTGGGGTCCATGTTGAGGATGCGGCCGCGGGTGTGGGAGCCGGTGGTCTGGATGCCCGCCTGGCGGCCGGTGATCGAGGCGGCCTCCACGCCCTGTTCCTGGAGGGCGATGGTGACGAGGGCGATCGATTGTTGCTCGCCGGTGGCCAGCAGCACGTCGAGTTCGCGCTCGCTGGGGTTTTCGGCGAGATCCTTGGCCATTTTGATCAGGCCGTCGGTGACGCCGGACATCGCGGAAACGACCGCGACGACTTGGTTGCCCTCGTCGCGGGTGCGTTTCATGCGCGCGGCGACGTTGCGGATGCGGTCGAGAGTGCCGACGGAGGTGCCGCCGTATTTTTGAACGATGAGGGCCATGGGTGGAGCGGGCCGCAGTGAAGGGGAACTTGGGATTCTTGGCAAGAAATTGAAGCGGGGCTATTTTTCCGAATCCAGCGGGCGGGACCTCCACCACGCGGCGAGCAGGCTGCCGATCAAACAATGGTAAACCGCGGAGATGGCGGCAGGGACCGGGGCGAGCGCGAGATGGGAGAAATGGCGGGTGGCGAGCGCGGCTCCGAGGCCGCTGTTCTGCATGCCCACTTCGATGGAGATCGTGCGGCGCAGCGATTCGCGACAGCCGCTGGCCCAGGCGAAGAGGTAACCAAGGAGAAAGCCGAAGGCATGCAACAGGAACACCGAGACGAAAAGCGGCAGCGCGGCGCGGGCGATTTCTGGCTTCTTCGAGGCGACGATGCAGCCGACGATCAGCACGATGACCAGCGCGCTGAGCAGCGGCCCGATCGCATCGATCCAAGTGCGGATCCGCTCGGGGTGTTTCATTTTTCCCAGCAGGGTATTCGCCATCACGCCGCAGACGAGCGGCAGCAGCACGACGATGAGCATCGATTTGAAAAGCGCGGCGGCATCGACGGGCAACCACGCGCCGGCGAGCCAGCGGGTGAGCAGCGGGGTGGCGAAAATGGCAACGACGGTGGAGCACATCGTGAGCAGCACGCTGAGCGGGACGTTGGCCTTGGCGAGGTAACAAATGACGTTGGACGCGGTGCCGCCGGGGCAGCAGGCGACGAGGATGAGGCCGATGGCGAGGCCGGTTTCCAGCTGGAACACGCGGGCGATCAGCCACCCGGCGGCAGGCATGATGAGAAATTGCGCGGCCACGCCGAGAGCGACATTTTTCGGATCGCGGGCGACGGCGGAAAAGTCAGTGAAGCGCAGGGTCAGGCCCATGCCCAGCATGATCACGCCGAGGCCGACTTCGATGTGCGGGCGAAACCAACTCCACGCCGCCGGTTGGTTCCAGGCCCAAAGGCAGCCGAGGATGATCCACAGCGGGAAGAGGGTGGTGGCGGTTCCGAGAAGGCGTTTGCAGATCACCCGGGGAGTTTTCCCGGAGATTTCCGCATCCGGCGATTCAAATTTTCACGGAACACCCATCACATACTCCAACAACAAGCTCTGGATCACGCAGTAGAACCTGGAGCGGAAAAACGCGGCCCGGCGGGCGGGGACGAGTTGTTCGGCGTCGATTTCCTCGGTGGAGCCGAAATGGAAATGCTCTTCCAGCGCGAGCCGGGCTTGGTTGAGTGAGCTGTACCAGGGGAACGCGTCTTCCGGGGTGATCCAAATCGGACCCGGTCCGGCGGCGGCGTGGAAGGCTGCGGATTCGATGGCGGCTCCGACTTGCGCGAGCTCGTCCTGGAACGCCTCGCGCAGGTCCGGAACAACAAATTCCTGCCAATCCTCAGCGCCTGCCTGCTCGCTGATGATCCCGCCGAGCCGGCTGGCAAGGTCGGTTTCGCAGCCGCTGGCATCGCCGACGATGGAGCGCAGCAGCTCCCAATCGCTGGCGTCCTCGGCATCGATCCTGAGGCCTCCCTCCAGTGTCGGCATGGCTTTCATGCGGATTTTTCCAAAGAGGTTTTCAGCTGGTGCGCCTGAAGTTGCTGGACGTAAAACTCGGCCTTTTCGCGTTCGCCGGACCAGACCACGGAGCGGCCGAGCTGGTGGACCTGCAGCATGAGAATGGCGGCTTTTTTTCCATCGTAGCCGAAGATTTTCATCAGCACGAAGGTGACGTAGCCCATCAGATTGACCGGGTCATCGTGCACGATCACGTTCCACGGCACGTCGAGTTGGGTCGTTTCCTGGGTTTGGGGGAGGGTGTCGGTTCCAGCCATGGGGGGTATTGTTAGACTTCGGCGGGGGCGGGGAGCGGCGCGTCCACCCACTTGCCGTGTTCGCGGATCAGGTCGGTGAGGCGCTCGACGGCTTCGGCCTCCGGGATGTTGAACTTAACCGCGGTTTTGCCGACGTAAAGGTTGATTTTGTTAGGCGCGCCGCCGACGTAGCCGAAGTCCGCGTCCGCCATCTCGCCCGGGCCGTTGACGATGCAGCCCATCACCGCGATGCGCACGCCCTTGAGATGGCCGGTGGCGGCGCGGATCTTCTGGGTGGTGTGCTGGAGGTTGAAAAGCGTGCGGCCGCAGCTCGGGCAGGCGACGTAATCGGTCTTGAAAATGCGGGTGCCGGCGGCTTGCAGGATATTGTAGGCGAGGCGCAACGATTGGCCGGGCGCGGTTTCGCCGCGGACGAGAATCGCGTCGCCGATGCCGTCGCTGAGCAGCGAGCCAATGTTCTGCGCGGCGGGCAGCAGGGCGGTTAGGAAATCGGTGTCGCCCTGCGGCGGATGCAGCGTGTCCTTCAGCAGGATCGGGTGGCGTGGATCGACACGGAAGGCGAGCTCGCGGAAGGCGTGGATGACTTCGAGGTCGAGGCCGTCGGCGACGGTGATCAGTTTGGTTTCCGGCGAGCTGTTTAAAAACGCGACCGCGGCTTCGTCGCGCGGATCGATTTCCACCGCCCCGGATTTTTCGACGATGATCTCGGGTTTGAAATCGCCCATGCCGGAAATCTTGTGGGCAAGCGCGTTCCAGCGTTCCTGGGTGGTGAAAACCCGCACCGTGCGGTCGCCGCCGAGCTCGTGCGACACGATCGTGAGCACGGAACTCGCCCGCCGCTGATAGGAAAATGGATCGTAGGAGGGCGACAAAAAGGTGGCTGGAGCGTCTCGCTCCAGACCGTGCTTGGAGCGTCTCGCTCCAAGGATATCTTCCCACGTGCCTCCATACCGCGACCCCGTCCACTCTCGGGAAGCATGTCCCTTCGAAGGATTCTCCAAAACATATCTCACCTGATTGCGGAAATCCTCCCCATCCCTAACGGTATGATCGTAGTATTCCTCCTGCCAGAATCCGCCTATCCTCCCGAGCAGCTCATTTGCCTTCTTCCCGGTGAATGACTTCCACGAATGAAGGATTTTTTCCAGTTTCTGCCCTTCATGGGGTTGGAAAACCGCATGCACATGGTTCGGCATGACCGACCAAGCATGAAGTGTGTAGCGCTCCCCATCAAAGTGCTTTATCGCATCCCGCACCAGTCCGGCGATTTCGGGACGCTTCAGCCAACACTCGCCGTGAGACTCATTCAGAACGGGTTCGATTACATCAACTTCGAGCGCCGCCATCTCAGCACGGATAGCCATCACGGCAGCGAGCGAGTTGCGGGATCCTCTCTTTGAAAGGGTTTGATCCAGCAGGGTGGCGAGGATTTCCTTTTGCTGGCGGTAATTTTCCCATGTCGGCGCGGGAATGGAATCAATCAGGCGGAAGGTCACTGCGTAGGTTGCGCCGGGGACGCGCCAGTGAGGGAGATTGGTGGAGGATTCTTTGGTGACTTGATCCCACTCGGGGCGGATTTTGCTGGCCGTGAAATCGAACTCGGAGCGAGACGCTCCGAGCACAGTCAGGGGCGAGACGCCCCAGCCACTTTCATAGCCACCATCCGCTTCACCGCGCTCGTTGAAGGGCGCGGCGAGCGCTTGGGCGACGGGGATTTCGTAAATCGCATCCTCGGTGAGCGACACGCGGATGGTGTCGCCGATGCCGTCCGCCAGCAACGAGCCGATGCCGATGGCGCTCTTGATCCGCCCGTCCTCGCCATCGCCGGCCTCGGTCACGCCGAGGTGGATCGGGTAATTCCAGTCCGCGCCCTCCGCATCCAGCCGCGCGACCAACAATCGATACGCCTCGATCATCACCTTCGGGTTCGAGGCCTTCATCGAGAACACGAAATTGTGATAGTCGTTGTCGCGCGCGATGCGCGCGAATTCCAGCGCACTTTCACACATGCCCAACGGGGTGTCGCCGTAGCGGTTCATGATGCGGTCGGACAGCGAGCCGTGGTTGGTGCCGATCCGCATTGCACGCCCGAGCTCCCTGCAAAGATGGACCAGCGGCGTGAATTCCGCGCGGATCCGCTCCAGTTCCTCGGCGTATTGCGCATCGCTGTATTCGCGGATCTCGAATTTTTTCTTATCGACGAAATTCCCCGGATTCACGCGGACTTTCTCCACCCATTTCGCGGCTTCCATGGCGGCGTCCGGCTTGAAATGAATATCCGCCACCAGCGGCACCTGGCACCCCGCCGCCCGCACCTCGCGGGCGATGTTTTCCAAATTCGCCGCATAAATTTTCGTCTGCGCCGTGATCCGCACGATCTCGCATCCCGCCTCCGCCAGCCCCAGCACTTCCGCCACGCAGGCGGGCGTGTCGCGGGTGTCCGAGGTGATCATCGACTGCACGCGGATCGGGTTGTTGCCGCCCACACCCACATTTCCCACCATCACCTCACGGGTCGCGCGGCGGGCATAATGGAGCAGATCGGGGCAGTAGCGCAGCGTTGCGGGTGAATTCATTGCTGAAAGGGATATAAACGAGAAATCGGCCCCCGGCAACGATCGCGTGCACCATCAAAACCCCTCCCCCACTCCTCGGATCCCTAGAGGATTGCACCCGGAAAATTCGCGCCTGTTGTTCCCGCGCCTCCCGTGGTTCATTCCCGCCATGCACGCATCCGACCCCACTCCCGAACTTCTCTCCCCGGCCGGAAACTGGGATTGCGCCCGCGCGGCGGTGGCGGCGGGGGCCGATGCGATCTACTTCGGACTGCCGAAATTCAATGCCCGGCTGCGCGCCGACAACTTCATCGAGGCCGACCTCGAAGAGTTGATGGAATTCCTCCACCGCCACGGCGTGAAAGGCTTCGTGACGATGAACACCCTGATTTTCACCTCTGAAATGAAGGCCGCCGAAGAGCAGTTGCGCAGGATCGCCGCCGCCGGAGTGGACGCCTTGATCATCCAGGACCTCGGCCTCGCCAAGCTCGCCCGCGAAGTCGCGCCGAACGTGGAATTGCACGCCTCGACGCAAATGACGATCACCTCGCCCGAGGGCCTCGCATTCATCGAAACCCTCTTCCCGCTCGAGCGCGCCGTGCTCGCCCGCGAACTTTCCATCAAGGAAATCGAACGCTTTCATGCCCATAACACCGCGCACCTGAACCTCAAAACCCCGCTCGAAGTGTTCGTCCATGGTGCCCTCTGCGTCGCCTATTCCGGCCAATGCCTCACCAGCGAATCGCTCGGCCAGCGCAGCGCCAACCGCGGCGAATGCGCCCAAGCCTGCCGCATGCCTTATGAAATCGTCGTCGATGGCGAAACCCGCGACCTCGGCGCCGTCCGCTACCTGCTCAGCCCGCAAGACCTCGCCGCCGTCGATCTCGTCCCCGAGCTGGTCCGCGCCGGCGTCAAATCCTTCAAAATCGAAGGCCGCCTCAAATCCCCCGAATACGTCTCCGCCGTCACCCGCGTCTATCGCAAAGCGCTCGACGCCGCCATCGCGGAAACCCC
>JBIPMR010000209.1:0-6190 GCA_044369025.1 Luteolibacter sp. | reverse complement strand
TCGGCATCTTGGCCGGGACGCGGCGTCAACCGAAGGCCGCCTTACCGCCGCCGCCGAGCTTCTCGACCCGCCGGTTGAGGTCGTTGAGCAGGCGGTTGGTTTCGCCGGTCAGCCGGTTGTTTTCGCGTTGGGCGTCCAGGGCTCCTGTCGAGTAGCCGCCGCCACCGACCTTGCCGAGCGAGGTCACGATGGGGGCGAGGGCGGAGTTGCTGGGTTTTGCGGCTGACGGCGCGCTGCCGCTGACCTTGCCCGCAGCGGCCACCGTCTTGGCGGCATCCTCCGGCTTGGGCATCGTGTCGCGGATCGATTTCGCCACCTTGCCGAAGTTGTCCCGCAGGCCGCGGGTGTCGATGAGTTCGCTGCCGGTGGATTCACCCGCCTTGCGTGCTGCCTCCGCGACCCGTTCTCCGAGTTGCGGGGCACCTTGACCGATCACGCCCTGCGCACCTTCGGCGATCTCCTTGAAGTTCACGCCGAACAGGTCCGCGCCGGTTTCCTTTCGGTCCTTGAGGATGCTGCCGAAGTTGGTTTCCACGTCGCCGGCCTTGAAGCCGAGCAACTCGTCCATCCCCGGGATCTTGAGCAGCCCCTTGAGCAGGTGTGCGATCGCCCATTCCATGCCCGCCTGGAGATAGACGATGGGCGTCTGGAACGCGTTGAGCAGCGCAGCACCGAAGCCGGCCACGAGTCCGAGCAGCGTGGTCCCCAAGCTCTTCCACATCGCGCCGTCGGTGATGAGGTTCCAGAAAAACTCGATGGCGGTGCGGAAGCCGTTGACCAGCTGGTTCACGCCGACTGCGAAGGCGAGCTTCATGCCGGAGCTGACCAGGTCGAGAAGCTGCCCGCTCTTGAAGGCGGCGATCACGAGCTGGATCGCGTCCTTGATCTGCTTGCCCGCCTCAGTGGCGAGGGGCGTGAGCTTCTGAACGAGACCGATGGCCTGCTCGACCAGTGGCCTGATGGCGTCGTTGATCGGGGTGCCGAGGGTGAGGAAGACCTCGTTGATGCTGTCCTTCAGCGTGGAGAAGAGGCCGCCGGTCGTCTTGCCCTGCGCTTCCATCATCCCTGCAAACTTGCCGCCCTGTGAGGTCATCGAAACGAAGGCCCGCTCGATGGCCGGGAAGCCAACCTGCCCTGACTCGACCAGCTTCTTAACCTCCGAGTCCGACACGCCGAACTGCTTCGCCAGCTCGCCGATGATGGGAATGCCGCGGCCGGTGAGTTGATTGATGTCCTCGGCGAAGAGCCGTCCCTGGACCCGCGCCTTGCCGTAGAGTTCGGCGATCTCGTTGACCGGAGCTTGCACGCCTGCCGACACGTCGCCGATCCGGCGGAGGGTTTCCGGAACCGAGTCGGCGGATTCACCGAAGGCGATGAGCTTGCGGCCGGCATCCGCCAGTTCGGGGAACTCGAAGGGCGTCTTGGCCCCGAGTTCGCGGAGCTTGGCGAGGGTTTGTTCGGCCTTGGCCGCGTCGCCAATCAGCGTGGTGAACGCGACCTTGGTCTGCTCGAAGTCGGAGGCGGCGGTGACAGCTTTCATGCCGACTCCCACCGCAGCAGCTCCGCCGGCCATCGCCGCGCCGATTGAGGCCTTGAACGCGGTTCCGGCGACATTGAAGCCCTTCTGCAAGGCGGCGGCACCGCCCTTGCCAAGGCCGGCCAGTCCCATGCCCGTGAGTCTCCCCATCCTGCGGGCCGACGCTCCGACCAGCTCGGTGGCTCCGGCTATGGCCCGCTTCAGGGCGGTGATGTCGGCTCCAAGGGTGACGGTGAGGGCGCTCATGCGCCGGGGGTGAAGTCAACCGGTGCCCCAAAAATACGCCCGCTTCGCGGGATGGCCCTCCGCTCCGCTCTGGCAGGACAGGCTCCGCCTCCGTCCCACCGGTCGCTCCGCTGCCTGCGGGTTCTAAGGGACTGAACTGCGGACAACGCGGAACCCGATGTAGTTGCCCGCGCCCGACGGGTAGCTGCTGATGCGGTCCGCGACGCGGCAGCCGAAGGCGTTGAAGTCCCAGCCGCCGCCCCGGATTACCCGGAACGTGCCCGAGTAAATGTCGAAGCACCGTTCCCACACGTTGCCGCTCATGTCATATAGTCCCAGCTCGTTGGCCTGCTTGGTCGCCGCGTCTTGGGTGCCACCACTGCTGTTCGACGAAGACCACGCCACCGCATCGATGTCGTTGCTGCCGCTGTATTCGTAGCCGTTCGTCTTTACTCCGCCCCGTGCAGCGAATTCCCATTCTTTCTCGGTCGGCAGTCGGTAGCCGTTCGCTGAGGTGTCGATGGTTGGCACCGAATCGCCAGTCCGGTAATTGGCGGCACCGATCTTGTAGACCGGCCGCAATCCCTCCTTCTCGCTGCGGGCGTTGCACCACTTCAGCGCCTGATACCAATCTACGTCGGTCACCGGATGATTCGGGCCATTGCCATACCCGACACTGCCAAGGTCGTAGCCATTCGCCGCTGCCCAAGTGCGGACCGTCTGCCACTCGCTCCAAGTGACCGCGGTTTTACCGATGAAGAAGGTATCCACGCTCTGGGGACCCAGCTCGGATGAGACGGGCAATCGTCCGGCGGCGACCTGCACCATGCCGTGCAAGCTGATTGCCCTAACTGCCGTGAACTCCGCCATCTCCGCGCGAGTTCGGCTCGCTTCCTTCGCGGCGATTTCCTCCATCAGTTGGCTCACCAGCTCCAGCCGCTGGTCCATTCGGCGGACCAGTCCGCCGGATCCCGTGGAAATCAGTCCATGGTGGTCTTCCTCAGGCGTCGTCATCGACCGCTCCTTCCAATGTCTCGCTGAGGTTCTCGATTTCCTGATCGAGCCGTTCCGCCTGCTTTTCAAACAAGGCAAACCAATCCGTGTTATCGGCCATCGTCCGGTAGGTGGTGGAGCGCTTGATCTCCTGAATGCTGCCGCGCGTCCGCTCCAAGGCCTCGCGGATGCCAGCGATTCTTGCTTTGAGACGTTCTTTCCTCCGCTCGTCACGGTCTTCAGCTTCGCCCGGGGCGTCAAACAAGCCGGCTTCGGTCCTTTTGATCAGTTGCCGCACGCGTTCGAGGTCGCCCTCGTTGTAGGCCTTACGCAGTTCGCGGAACATTTCCGCGGCAGCATCGTGATGCTCGGGCGGCATCAGGTCCGGATGGCAGAGTTTGGAACCCTTCCGGAACAGTCGCTTGAGCTCCGCCTGTTCCGCGTCGGAGAGATCCCACTTTGTCCGGGCGTCGGCTTCCTGCTGGAGTTCCTGATCCTGCTGAAAGTCCTCGAAGTCGCGACGGGCCTGATCGTAGGTCGGGCGCTTCGCCGGGTCGGTCTTGAGCTGCCGCTCCAAGATCCGCATGCGGAGCTTCAGCAGGCGTGCGATGCGGCCCCCGAGCGCTTCGTTGTGGGCGGCCTGGAAGCGGGAGAGGAGATGTTCGAGCTCCGCCTGTTCGGTCTCAAGGTCGGCCAATTCCGCGGTGAGCTGTTCCAGTTCGGCTTCCAGCAAGGCGATGTCTGGATCGATCCAGCGGGTAAGGCGGGTGCCGTCCGCGATGAGTTTCCCAATGAGTTCGGCCGCTTCCGAATACCGGTGGTCCTCCAACGCGCTCAGCACACCGTCAATCTCCGGTTCTGCCCGTTCTCTTTCAAGGCGCGACGAGGCGACGGCCACCAACTCCAGATCACCTAGATCGAGCAGAGACTTGATGGCGACCAGACGACTGATGATATTCGGGGAGAGATGCAAAGCGGTGGCGAGCCAATCAGGCACCCCAAGAGGCGTCAAGGGGGAGCCTCCCCGGCTAGGGGATCGGCGTGCGTAACCCAAATCTTGCGGAGTGCGTCGATTTTTGCCGAAGCGTTTTGCTCCGCGCATGAACCACTCCAGTTCGCCCGCACCCCATTTCTCTGCAGCAGGCAGTGCTGATACTGAGCCAACCGCGCCAGCGGCATGAACAGGATCCGGTCCTCGGGCCAGCCTGTGTCGGCGGCGACGGCGAAGACTTGTGCGGCTACGAAGCCGGGTTCGTCGCAGGCGGGGGCTTTTTTCCGCCGATCCCCGACACGGGATCGACCTGTGCCGCCTCCAGTTCCCGGCTCTGTGCCTCCAGGCGCTGGAATGCGGTCTGGAAATCCTCCGGGGTCAGCCCGCCGCAGAAGATCAGGGCGGCTTCCTCGATTCCCTCGTTCTACGACGGGGCAGGCAGAGTCGGCCTCAAATCAATCGCTCCCGGAACGATCCCAGTGGTTCCTCGTGCTTGGAACTATCGCAAGAAACGAGAAACAGCTGATCTCCCTGCACCCAAAACACGGCTTCCTGGTCCCATTGCTGCCCCAACTCGACGATTCTCTCCAGATCGACGGCGCAACCGTATCCCAGTTCGGCGTGGGTCATGTCCCTCGATCCGCCGGTGACCCGGAAATGTGGGATGCCCTGACCAAGCAAATACAGCCCAAGATCACGATCCAGCCCCTCGTTGACCAAGGCTTCCACCGTCACCCCCATCGGGTTGCACGCGGTCACGATTCCGAACTCGACCGGCAAATCCACGGCGGGAGAATCCAGCTGAAAATGGGCCCTAGCATAAGCGGTTTCGGACATGCCTCGGATCGTGGAAAGAAAGCAATCAGTCTGGAAGGACGGAATTCAGCGACCCTTGAGGAGGTGATGGAGGCCTTGAACGCGGTTCCGGCGACATTGAAGCCCTTCTGCAAGGCGGCCGCACCGTCCTTGCCAAGGCCAGCCAGCCCCGCGCCGGTGAGCCTCCCCATCCTGCGGGCCGACGCGCCGACCAGCTCGGTGGCACCGGCCATCGCGCGCTCGAGGGCAGTGATGTCGGCTCCAAGGGGGACGGTCAGGGCGCTCATGCGCCGGATGGGGCGTGAACCGGAGGTATCACGAGCGTCCAAGCGCTTGCCGCGCCTGCAGGAAGCACACACTCGACTGGTCGTCAGTGTGAAAGCTTGTTTGGTAGAGCGCCGGAATCACCCATTGTGGATGACATTTGGAGCTGTAAGCGAACGCGTCAGCCAACACTGGCGCATTTGCTCAAAGCGTCCTAAGACTGCCTCCACCACGGAATCCTTTTCTTCGGCCGGTGGGATGTCAAAGGCGACGACAAAGCTCCCATCTGCATCGATCGCGGTGAATACTCCTTCTTTCGATGCCCATGATTCCAGTGCGGCTTGAACTGCATCGGCTTGCCCCCATGTCGAAGGGCTGAAGACCGCCCAGAGTGGGGTCATGCCGTGCTTCTTCCAAAGTCGAAAGTGAATGCCAAACCAAGCGCCAGCTTGGTTTCCTTCGTCTTCCTTTTTCGCGAAGGATGTATAGCGCCCGATTCTCTCCGATGACGCCTGAGGTCGTGTGCCCTTGTGGTCGATGATGCCTCGGGTGACGCCCAGTGCAGAAACTTCCTCCCAGATGGAGTTTAGCTCAAGAACCAGGTTGGGTAGTCTCTGGTTGGTAAGCTCTTCGCGCGATAGTGGGGAAAAGGCATTGATGTCCGCTGCGTCACAGAGGGAGCGCAGCTGCATCAGGTCGCCCCTGGCATCTGGATCGTCAATCGTTTCCTGCTCCAAAACTGAAAGGATGCTATCCCAAGACGTGACTGCGAGAATTGGGCCGATGCTCGTGCGCGCCGCTGAGTGGAAGCCAGCTGCATCTGACAAACGCTCTAGTGACAATCCAGCTTCAATGGCCCGCTTCTGAAGCTCGCTCCAGAGAGTGTGCTGCCGAGGCACTGGTGCAACCACGACCAGGATCGAAGGCCTTGGGCAGGTCGCCAGCCTCTTGAGGTAGTTGACGGGCTGATTGTCGGTCAGGCCGGCCCAGAACTTGTTCTCGATGAACACCCGTGGTTCGGTTCCCTCGTATCCCCACATATCGGGCCGGATCACACCTTCCGCCTCCTGCGTCTTAAATTTCAGGGCAGTAAGATCAGGAACCAGCCCGCAGAGAAGCTTTCTAATGCCGTTGCTGGCTGCCGAGCTCGACTCCAGAACGTAAGCGAGCGCGTCGGTGGCAACATCCTCGTTTACTTGTGAAAAGCGCTTTTGAACGATATGACTTAGGACTCTCGACATTTTGAATGGGCTCTGGTCTAACAAATTTTCATGAGGCTGGGCAAGCGATGATTCGCTTGGTGCGTATGATCGTCCGATACCCACTGGGCCCGCAGATGCTCTAATTTCTGTCGAAGAGTGGAT